>JAEINX010000084.1 GCA_016342645.1 Bacteroidales bacterium
AAAAATGATGGGCCTAATAAAGAAATTCCAATTTCAGCTGTCGCAAACATCAGATATACTAATTCATACGGAGGAATTGTTAGGAAAGATTACAAAAGAATGATTACCCTGTCATCTAATGTACTTGAAGGATATAATGCTAATGAAATTATTACTGAGCTGACAGAAGAATTCGAAAATAATCTAAACATTAAATCCGGATATGAAGTAAAATTTGCCGGTGAACAAGATGACATGAAAGAATCAACAGATTTTCTTTCTAAAGCAATGGTCATTGCATTAGCTTTGATTTTCCTAATTCTGGTTACCCAATTTAATTCGGTTTACAAACCGATTATTGTTCTTTCACAAGTTGTATTGAGTTTTATCGGTATTTTCCTCGGAATAATAATTTTCGGAATGGATGTTTCTATAATAATGACCGGGATGGGAATTGTGGCTGTGGCCGGAATTGTTGTGAATAATGGAATTTTACTAATTGATTATTCCGATCAACTTATTGCAAAAGGAATGGGATTTCGACGAGCCATTGTTCAGGCAGGTGCAACTCGTTTAACGCCTGTACTTCTAACAGCAATATCAACTATTCTCGGATTATTACCTCTCGGAATAGGAATGAATATTGATTTTGCAACATTATTTAGTGATTTAGATCCTAATATTTATTGGGGAGGCGATAGTGCTCAATTTTGGGGTCCCTTAGCCTGGACTATTGTTTACGGTTTAGCTTTTGCAACAGTACTTACACTATTAGTAGTTCCATCAATGTATTACATTATGAAACGCCAGACTATTCAGGTCAGAATATTAAAACGAAGATTATTGAAATGAACTAATGCATTCTGAAACTAATCATTTTCTTAAAATCATTATTTTAGCAGATACTTTATTAATATAAAATTTGATATTTTGGATAATTCAGTTGATTATAAAAGAATTTGGCTTTCAACACGTGCTCATCTCGAATCGGATAGATATAAATACAGAAGCAGCGGAAAAAGAAGCAAAAGCCGTTGGTCATTATTTAGTAAACTTCTTAGGATTTTTGTATTTCTATTAAAGGTTTTTAATCTGTATAAAAGAGGCTTAAAAAACGCCAAGAACATTCATATCAATGAATTTACCCTTGAATATCCCGATCTCCCCGAAAAATTCGACGGATACAAAATACTTCATCTCTCCGACCTTCATCTTGATACTCTTCCCGGAATTGAAGATATTATTATTGAGAAAATTCAAAATCTGAAATACGACCTTTGTGTAATGACAGGCGATTACAGAAAAAACACACTTGGCAGTTTTATGCAGATCATTAATCCTTTAAAAAAAATTGTTTCCGCCAAAAAGCCAAATGATGGAATTATTGCCATTTTTGGTAACCACGATACTTATTTAATGTTGAAACAATTTGAAAAAATGGGTATTACTTTTTTAGCCAACGAAAACATTACTATTAACAAAGGAAGTGATAAAATTACCATAACAGGATTAGATGATCCGTTTTATTATTATACCGACCAGGCTGTAAATGCATTAGAGGAAAACATTAAAGGTTTTAAAATTGCTTTGGTACACACGTCCGAACTGTATAAAACCGCCGAACAAAACGCATATAATTTATATCTCTGCGGCCATACTCACGGTGGCCAGATTTGCCTTCCGGGTGGAATTCCCATTATCACTCATCAATTTGAAGGCAAAAAGTTTTATAAAGGACTTTGGAACTTTAATAATATGATAGGATATACAAGCCAGGGCTGCGGAACTTCTGGAATCCCAATTCGTTTTTATTCGCAAAGTGAAATAACGTTGTTTACTTTGAAAAGAAATTTAGAATAAGGGTTAACCTTTAATTAACAACAACCTTTTTCTCCAATGTATCTTTACCCACCTGAAGATGTATTATATAGGTTCCCGGACCTACCCTGTTACCTTTCCCATTTTCAAGATTCCAGCTTATTTTATGCAATCCCCGCTCGAAATATTTATTGGTGAGATGTGAAATATAACGGCCATCTAATCCTACTACAGTGATGTTTACGAGGTATGGTCGATGTACATAAAAAGGAATTTCAACTGGCCCGGGTGCAGGATTGGGATAAGGATTTTGTAGGAATATATCAAGTATATTTGCCCCTGGCTGAATTCCTACTGTGGATTGATTCTCGTATGCGCCTATATCTATTCGTCCGCTGACAATCCTCGCTTTTCCTTCAATATCAAACGCAGGGATCATGAGTCCGAGTGTATCAATGGTACCGGCATTTATGCAAGGTGAAATATCATCCAGTCCGAAATGAAAGGGTGTACCACCCAAGAATTCAGGATCATCATTGAGGTTGTTTTCATATCCCCCCGAAAATGCCGATCCACCGGTTCCCTGAAATGCATGCGAACCACCCTCGATATTATTGAAATAAAAATCGGGCTGGGATAACAGATCCCATAAATAAACCTGGCTCGGCTCCCCAACATAGCCTGTATTTCCCCAGATGATATTATTGTAGAGTTTTGGCACTACAGAGTCCTTACAGTAAAATCCTCCGACTGCTCCGTAATTGTCAACAATTGTATTGTTCACGTAAGTGGGGCTGCAATCGCCATTAGAAATCCCGCTGCCGAAATATGTTGCGCCATTGTTAATAATAAGGTTATTGTTGATGGTGTGGTGGCACAATTCAATGTGCAGGATTCCAAAGCCACCACCCAATGCACTGTAATTATTATCGAAAATATTATGACTCACCGGACAGTCCGAAAACCTGACACATAGTCCGCCTCCTATACCTGTGGATGAATTGTTGTAAAAAATATTTTTACTGATTCTCGGTACACCCCAATCGGAGCATACAGCACCACCATATCCATATGGATCAACTGGAAGCCCGGCACGATTTCCTGAAAAACTATTGTTGGCGAGAGAGATATTTGCGTTTTCGAGGTAAACCGCGCCGCCGTTGTATTTGGCGAAGTTGTTTTCAAAAATGCACCGGCTGATATGTATTTTGTGTGAATTGCGAATACAAATGGCTCCCCCATAATTGTAAAGGGAATCCTTGGAAACGGCTTTTCCAAAATTAAATACACAATGATTGAATACTGATGAATCCACCGATGTATTTTGATTTGTAAACCGTATGCCTTTCCAGCCACCTTCAGGAATTGTATCGTTATAAAAACCTATGGTGTCGTTAATTGTAAAATGAACAGGTTGAGATGACGAACCCAATGCATTCAGTGATCCGGATACTTTAAAAAAATACCCACCATGGAACTCAACGGTTACACCCGGATTAATTAGCAAGGTTTCAGCTTCACGCAGGTAGATATCATCAATTACTTTCACGGTATCCACATCCCATGTACCGGATACGTTGCCTGAAACGGTGATTGATTCGGAAACGGATATTTTCGGGAGTAGAAATGTCATCATAATAAGAGCCGGGAGTAGATTGCGTTTTTTCATTTTTTGAATTTAATAATCTGAAATACGGGGCAAAATTAGGCAATTACACAAAACAAATTTTACTCACTATCGTATAAAAGTATTTTTAATGATACAATTATCAATCTTAGGATTTTTATATATCAAAGTGTCATTCTCATAAACGCATAGTAGTTGATATGAGGCACCTCCCATTTTATGTCCTACTACTCTATTATCATTATCATTACAAATACTGTATTCCAAACTACTATGAAATATACCTTTTAAATCTCCTAATCCTTCAATCCAAACGCTTTTTGCCGAACTGCTGCAAATTTGATGAAGAATAATTCTTTTTCTTTGTTTTTTAATAAAAACAGAATCTACTTCCGAAACAATCAATTTACAATGTTCATTAATGGGTATTCCCGGTTTCTTCCTGTAAGTATTATAAATTTCAAGTGTATCCCCCACCTTAACAGAAAAATCGTATAATAAAAATTCTTGTTCATTGTAGAGAAAGAAAACCTTCTGGGTAGTATCTTCACGAATAAAACCCAATCTTATCCAAATTTCATCTTTGGTAAGATCAGTGCTCAGGAAAACGGAAAAATATTTAATCTCATTGATTATAGTATCTCCTTTAAGTTTTATTTGATATGTCTTATGATGCTCTTTGGTCGTTTTATAAAACTCATATATATTCCACTTTTTGTTATCCTTAACAAATGAGCTTTGATTTTGGGATTTACAATTATTTATGTGTATTAACATTGAAATCAATATAATAAAAACAAAGTTCTTTATTAAACAATGATTGCAATTTAGTTGTTGTAAATGTTGAATAGAATACCCAAACTTAATTTTCATTTTATAAAGCTTTTATTGTTACTTTTTTTAATTGCAAAAAATATACCAAGTATTAACTCATCCCAGTCAAACAAAAAATTTCAAGTAGGGATGGCATCTCTCAGGAAGAATATAGAAAAGCAATAATACTTCAAACTCATCGAAAGAGATGCCATCCCTACAGGCTCAGTTGTTTCATTATTTGCATACTCATCCCGGACACCCCCAATATTTATGTCTAAACCCCTTCATCACTCCACATCCCCCGGTTTAGTAAACTCAATCATATTATTCCAATCCGAATATCAATGGTTGTTTCGGGCTTGGACTCTATAAGTTCTCTTTTGCCTTAGGGCGGGGAATAGGTGAAGTTCGCTTCGTTGCTTGTAAAAAGTTCTTCCCACGTTTCGTTATCTTCACAATAGACAAGCTGATAAGATGTCGCTTTTTCATTTTTATTTTGTTACTACATCAGGAGTAGTAATTATATTACTTTCATGTAAAGCCCTGTCAACAATATAAGTTTCAAATCGAATAGTATCATAAACCGACATTGTGTTGATAATAATTGTATCTTGAATTTCGCCTTTTATTGATTTATTTCTGCCTTCCGGTGTAAGAATTGGAATACGTGCATTAAAAGAAAAATCCGCTAAAACAACTTCAACAAATTCACCTTCTCGTTTTTCAAAATATTTAATAAAGAAATTATAATCATAAGGTGGAAGAGTGTCGTTTTGGGTCAGGCCAATATCTCCGTCACCGTCTGTAAATGCAATTTTCAATACAACTTTATCAACAATATTATTAGGAGTAAAGATTTTTGTAATACCCGAAAATTCAATTTGTGGAATATCGGAATATTTTTCGGTTTTTTGGCAAGATGAAAATAAAAATAATGAAATGGCTGAAAATGATAATATTCGAATAGCAAAATCTATTACCCTGTCTTTTAAATCAAACTTTATATTTTTTATTTTTTCAGTATTCATTATTCCTTGTTCGGTGTTCGATATTATTTTTTCAATATAATCATTTATTACAGAACACAAATTGGGCTTAAAATTACAAAAATTTGAAACTAATCATTTATACTGTTATTTTTCCATGCTTGCTCAAAACTTAACTTTTTTTCATACATCTCCGAACAAAGATTAACCAAGCCAACTTTATTCATTATACGTTTAACTTTTTTTGGCCAGATTTCTCTAAAGTTAAATGAATTAGGATGCCCGCCTATCATTGAAATAAATTTAATGTTGACTTCTTTCGAAAATAAAGCTTTCGTTCCCTCTTTATTAACCAAACTATCAAGCCACAAACTTGCATCTCTAAAAACATTGTTTTTATTGTTTTTTGACAACCAACGTCTTGCAAAGCCATTTAGACAAGCTTTTTGTGCTAATATTCTTTGGTTGGGATTATGTTTAAGATAAGCGAGGTTTTTGATGGTACCGGCATAAGGTGCTGGCCGATAATCGTGTTTTAAACTTGAAGGGCGTTGTTTCCAATTCAGATTTTTTTTTGGACAAGACTTGATTTCTGTTGAATCAAAAAGTACCACATCTTTATCTCCGCAGGTTGGGAGATACAAAGGAGGTAATTTTTTATCACCTTTGCCTGCATTAAGGCTTAAAATATTGCCTGTGATCTGAGCTACATATCCGCTGCCATAACCCGATTCAAGGCCGGCAATAGCCAATAAAGCTGCCGGAGGAACATTGTTTTTTACTCCAACTTCAATAGCTTCTTTTGTAAGAAGTTGGTAAAAAGATTCTACGTTTGCATATTTCCTAAATGAATAGGGCTCGGATTGTGAAAATAATGATGTCGTTATTAATAAGATAAAAATGCTTAGAAGATGTTTCATACTTAATATTATAAATTATTAAAATTCTTACTTAAGATAATTTTCACCAAAAATAGAAAAATCTAAGTTCAAAATCTGTTAATAATTAAAAAATTGAGCATGGTGTAGGTTATTCGTAAATTATAATCACGTAATTTTGTTTTTCAAATAAGTGTTCATGAAATGAAATATCCATGATTAAAATATAAACATAAAAGAAAATGATTATATGATTAATCTGCAAGAAACATATATAAACAGGTGAAAAACTTCTCTCTTAAAAATAAGATTTTTTCAATTTCTTCTATCGACGAATTCAATGATATTGCTCTTGAAATATTTGATTTCCAATATAGAAATTGTAATTTATACAGAAGCTTTGTGGATTTTCTTAAAATAAAGCGCCGTGATGTCAATAATTTTAAAAAAATTCCTTTTCTACCGATAGAGTTTTTTAAAAATAATAGAGTTTATTCATCTTCAAAACCACATGAAAAAATATTTTCAAGTAGTGGAACTACTTCCTCAGAACTTAGTAATCATTATATTGCTGATCTTTCATTGTATTATAAAAGTTTTAGAACAAACTTTGAATTGTTTTACGGAGATATTAAAAACTATTGTGTTTTAGCATTGCTTCCATCATATCTCGAAAGAAAAGATTCCTCTTTAGTTTTTATGGTCAGAGATTTGATCAATAGAAGTAACGAGAAAAACAGTGGTTTTTATTTGGATAATTATGAAAAACTTGCTATAAAATTAAATGAGCTTAATGCTGAAAATCGAAAAGTTTTATTGATAGGTGTTAGTTTTGCTTTGCTTGATCTTGCCGAACAACATTCTTTTAACCTGCCCGATATTATCGTAATGGAAACCGGAGGAATGAAGGGCAGAAGAAAAGAAATAACAAGAAATGAATTGCATAGAATCTTGTGTAAATGTTTTAATGTTAGTGCAATTCATTCTGAATATGGCATGACAGAACTATTATCACAGGCTTATTCAAAAGGAGGAGGGATGTTTAATACTCCACCATGGATGAAAATTTTGATTCGCGATGTAAACGATCCCTTAACATTACTTGAAAATAACAGAACCGGCGGAATTAATATTATTGACCTTGCTAATTTTAATTCATGCTCGTTCATAGCCACTCAAGACCTGGGAAAACTTCATAACGAAGGTTCTTTTGAAGTGCTTGGAAGGTTTGATGTTAGCGATATTCGCGGATGCAATCTGATGATTGAGTAATTTGTTAACGCCCTTCAATAAAGCATACTACTGCGAATTTAATGGAGAAATAGATAAATACTTAAATGCGAGAATAAAAATAATTATAAAAATCAATATTCAAATACTGCCAAAAAATAAAATAAGCCCAACGTTTTACTATGAATACAAGTGATTATTTAGGTGATTTTAAATATAGTTTAAATTCTTTTACTTTAACGGCTCTATTACTTCTGCAAAATCATTAAGCGGAGAATTTATAAGTTTTGAAATAGGAAATGCTTCCATTTTATTTGCCGGGAAAGGTTTTAAAAGTTTTTTAAGTTCTTCTACGCTTTTGTTTTCTAACCATGTTTTTTCATCTTCCTGATGTAAAATTACAGGCATCCGGTTATGAATTTTATTTACTAATTCGTTAGGGTTTGTTGTAATAATTGAAAAGGAATTGATTTCTTCTCCATTTTGATCCTTCCATTTATCCCATATTCCGGCAATTGAAAAAAGTTCATTATTTTTAAGAATAATCCGGTAAGGAATTTTTTCTTTAGCTTTTTTCCATTCATAAAAACCATCTGCCGGCACAAGGCATCGCCTACGTAAAAAGGAATTTTTGAAAGAGGGCTTTTGATCAATGGTTTCAGCTTTGGCGTTGATAAGTTTATTCCCGATTTTAATATCCTTTGCCCAAAATGGAATTAAACCCCATCGGAAATAATTCAGTTTTTCAGGTTCTTGATTAGTAATAACAGCGAGATTTTGAGTGGGTGCACAATTAAACCTTGCTGTATTTCCAAGCCCGTGAACTATTATTCCAAAACGCTTTTCAACATCTTTAGCAAGGGCTGCAAATGAAAATCTACCACACATTTTTTGTCTTTTTTAATAATGTCTTTTGACAAAAATACAATAAATTAGAAATAGGATTTAAACAATTAAATTTTAATTTTGCTGACTTAAAATTCTTTTTGAATGTCAGAGAAAAACATATAAAATGAAAATCACTTCAAAATTAATAACTGGGTTTCGATCTGAAATTGATAATGGCAGAGGCCATAAAATAATTTCCGATGTGCCGGAAAGTAATGGAGGACATGACTTAGGTCCAACTTCCTTAGAACTCACGTCTATGGGGCTTGGAGGCTGTATCACGTCAATATTTACGATGCTTGCAAAAAAGATGCGGCTAACAATAAAAAACATTGAAGCCGAACTCGAAATTGAAAAACTAAAGACTTCCCCAACTATAACATCTGTTTTTATTTTAGTAAAAGTAAAATCAGATGAGCCTTTGGAATTAATTGAAAAATGCCTGAATTTGACAATGAAAACTTGTCCGGTTGGTATTTTGTTTGAAGATGCCGGTATTCCGATTGAATATGATCTGATAACCTTATAAGTACTTGGAGTGTCTAAAGTACTTAGAATGCCCTAAGTACTTAGAATTTAAAGTGCTAAACAACAATATAGTAATTTAACAATTTTTTCTAATATTAATGAAGTATTTTGTAAATTAACTCTTTATACAAATTACCATCAGACGTAGAAATGTTTTCAACACCTTTTGATTTCATGTCATATTCACGAAGCAAAGAAATGATTTTCGATAATTTATTAATATTATAGTTTTTTGCACCAATCTGATAATCACTAATAAAAAATGGATTGATTGATAATGCAGAAGCAATTTCATTTCTTGATTTATTTTTTAAATAATGATAAAGCAGGATTTTAGAAAAATATCCATATAAAATACTAATTACTTTTACTGCCGGATTTTCCTTTAGATTGGCATCGAAATAGTTGATAATTTGGTTGGCTTTGAAAACATCTTTGCTTCCTAAAGCTTTTTGAAGTTCAAAAATATTATAATCCTTACTTATTCCAATATTTTTTTCGATGTGATCTTCATTGATTTGAGTTTTTTGGGGAATATTAATAAAAAGTTTACCGATTTCGTTGGTTATTTTACTTAAATCGGTTCCAATATATTGAGATAAAAGAAGATTTGCTTTTGGAGTTATAGAATAATCTTGTTTTCTTAAATATTCATTTATCCATGCTGAGATTTGATTCTCGTAAAGTTTTTTCGATTCGAAATATACTCCGGTTTTTTTTATGCTTTGCGCAAATGCTTTTCGTTTATCAAATTTTTTATATTTATAACAAAAAACTAAAATTGTTGATTTTAAAGGTTTTTTAATATATGGAACAAGTTCTTCTATTTTATCTATGTCTTGAGCTTCTTTAACAATTACAAGCTGATAGTTCGACATCATTGGAAAGCGTTTTGCGTAAGAGAAAATACTTGCAACATCTGAATCTTTTCCGTAAATGATTGTCTGATTGAATTCTTTTTCGTTATCGTCTAAAATATTATTTTCGATAAATGAAGAAATTTCATCAATATAATATGGTTCATCTCCCGTTAGAAAATAAACGGGATAATAAATTTTTTTTTGCAGGTCAGAAATTATTTGGTCAAAAGTCATAAATTTTTTAATCTAAAATGTTTGTAAGCAAAACATAATTTGTTTTTATAAATAGTTATTACTTTCGATTCTACTGTCATTTTAAATGAACTGATTATGTATTCCTAAATTTTCATAGTTTTTCATTTCCTAATTTTCTATATCATAATCAAAATACAGATGTTTTACCGTTTCTCCTTTATTGATCAATTGCTTTAATGATTCTATACCAATTCTCAAATGGTCTTCAACATATTTTTCATTAACTTTTTTATCACTTTCGTCTGTTTTTATACCGGAAGAAATCATAGGTTGATCAGAGACAAGCAATAAAGCTCCGGTTGGAATTTCGTTTGCAAAACCAACAATAAAAATTGTGGCAGTTTCAAGGTCGATAGCCATACTTCGGGTTTTTCGCAAAAGTTTTTTAAATTTTTCGTCATGTTCCCAAACCCTTCTATTAGTTGTATATACAGTCCCTGTCCAGTAATCTCTGCCGGTATTTCGGATAGTCGTTGAGATGGCTTTTTGTAAATTAAAAGCAGGCAAAGCCGGGACAATTTCCGGAAAATAATCGTTTGAAGTACCTTCACCTCTAATCGCTGCAATCGGAAGTATTAAATCGCCAAGTTTATTTTTTTTCTTTAATCCACCGCATTTCCCTAAAAACAAACAAGCTTTAGGCCTGATAGCGCTAAGAAGATCCATAATAGTTGCTGCATTTGCGCTGCCCATATTAAAATTAATCATTGTAATATCATTTGCAGTGGCGGATGGCATAGGTTTATCAAGCCCCTTTATTTCGACATTATTCCATTTTGCAAATAATTCAAGGTATTTATTGAAATTTGTGAGTAAGATATATTTTCCAATTTCATTTAAAGCACTTCCGGTATATCTTGGTAACCAGTTGTTAATTATGTCTTCTTTTGTTTTCATGTATCTGATTAATATGAATTTGATAATTTTGTGCAAAGTTAATTGTTTTAAATTAATTTTTTATTTTTATCAATATTTTAAAAACATGCAAAAATTAAATTTACCTTCATATAATTTCAAAATACGAAAGAACAATGAAAACCAAGAAATTTTTGATTTTATAAGAAAACAATATGTTTCCTTAAGCCCGGAAGAATGGGTAAGACAAAACTTTATCAGATTTTTAGTCGAAGAAAAAAATTATCCGCAAATGCTTATTGCTGTTGAAAAAAGCATAAAACTTAACCGAATGATCCGGCGCCCCGACATTGTGATTTACAATAAAAACATTAAAGCAAAATTAATTGTTGAATGCAAAGCACCGGCTATAAAAATAACTCAAACAACCCTTGACCAAATTGTAAGATACAACATGGTTTTAAAAGTAGATTACCTTGTTGTAAGCAACGGACTTGTACACTACTGTGTTCAAGTTAATTACAAAGCAAACAAATATAATTTTATAAATGAAGTACCTGATTTCAGTCAATTACAAAGTGAAGAGCCGTAGTGAAAAGCTTCCAAAAAAAATTTATTTTAATCAAAAATGCTATTACAGTTACACTTAATAGCTCTAAACTCAAATTTCTTTAGTTAGCTCAATAAATCTTTTATACGGTATTGCAGCTAAACTTTCGGCCTGAAAAGCGCCATTTGCCTGACTAATAATTGAAACTTTTGCAGCCACTTCCTCATTCGGTGCTTCATAAATATCAAGAAAATCATAAGCTCCCAGAATAGCATAATGAGCTATGAATTTTACCTCGGGGCATTTATCTTTAACTTGTTCCAGCCAGCTTCTTCCAAGCTTTGACCTATCTTTCATCTGCCTTGAAAGATCGGGCGATAATTTTGTCATTAAAATGTAGGTTTGCATGGTTTATCCTCCTTAATTAAATTATTAAAATGTTTAATTTGCTTGCAATGTAAGAAATATTTTCAGAAATTTCAATAAAAAATTGTATTAAATGATAAAAATTTGGGAGAAGTTGCCAAAAACAAAGTAAAAATGTGTATTAAAATTTTTTTGAATTAAAAATTTTATAAATTTGCATTCATATATAAACTAATGAACATGAAAAATCTAATTATTAAAATTATTTTGTCTTTAATTATCATTTTTTTAGGATGGAAAGTTGTAGAAAGTGTTATGACTCCAGTTAAGTTTGAAAATGAGAAAGAAAGAAGAGAGGGTATCGTTGTACAAAATTTAATAGATATAAGGACAGTCGAATTAGTTTACAAAAACATTAACAATAGTTATCTGTCTAATTTTGACACCTTAATTTCTTTTTTGAAAAACGGTGAAATACCCGTAATTAACATTATTCCAGATCCTAACGATACTACTTTCACCAAAACAATTAACGATACAACAGATTTTGTTAACGTGGCAGATTCCTTATTTGGCAAAAGAATAGGTTTTTATCTTGATAGTCTTAAATATATTCCATTTTCAGATGGGGAAATATTTACTATTAATGCCGGAAGGATTGAAAAAGGAGCGGTTCAGGTTAATGTATTTGAAGTTTCTTGCCTCTATAAGCAGTTTCTTAAACACTTAGACGATCAATTAGTATTAAATTCAATAACAGCAAAAGAAGATATTGATTTATTTCCCGGATTAAAAGTTGGTTCAATGATTGAGCCATCTACTGATGGAAATTGGGAGTAATGATATGGGCAAATATCATACTTTATGTCAAAACATATTAGGTTAACGGCCAGCCATGTTGATAAAGCATTAAGCAAATTTGCAACAGAGCACTACAAATTATCCATTCAGCTTTCAGCGGATGGATTTTCTTTTTCTGTTGTGGAAGTTAACCGTAATAAATTATTATCAGTCGAATCTTATCAATTAGATAAACCGGAATCTATTTCATCCTCTGTAAATCATGAAAGTGTTGTTTTATTGGCAATTGAAGAATTGTTTTTACAATTTAACTGGATTGGTAAAAAGTTTGCTGCAATAAATTTTATTGTTGAAAGTGATAAATCAACATTAATCCCAATGCCTTTGTTCGATCCGGCCGAGTTAAATACTTATTTGAAATTTAGTCATAATGTTAGTGAAGACGAAGACATTTTAAGTAATAGTATGTTTAACCTTGAGGCGTTTAATGTTTTTTCATTATTAAAAAATTTAAGAGAAAAAATATCTTCAATTTTTCCTGATGCTATAATTTTAAACATATCAAATACTTTGATTGAAGGGATTTTAATAAACCATAAAAATCAAAATATTAAAAATAAAATATTTGTTAATATAAGAAATTCGAAATTTGAT
This sequence comes from Bacteroidales bacterium, assembly GCA_016342645.1. Lineage (GTDB taxonomy): Bacteria > Bacteroidota > Bacteroidia > Bacteroidales > JAEINX01 > JAEINX01. The sequence goes on from JAEINX010000084.1 coordinate 13,092, forward strand.
GTAATTTTGATTGATGGAAAGCGATTAATTTTTAGCAATAGTTTTAAATATAAAACAAAAGAAGATTTTATATATTTTTTGATTTTTGTATTCGAACAACTAAGGATTAATCCTGAGGAAGTTGAACTTGTTTTCTTGGGTAATATTCAAAAAAATTCCCCTTTATATGAAATTGCATATAATTATATTCGAAAAATTAGTTTTGGGAAAAGAAGCGAATTGATTAAGTACAGTTATGTTTTTGATGATGTTCCCGAACATTTTTTTTATAATTTATTAAATTCAAATTTGTGCGGATTATAAGTGGGAAAAATAGAGGCAGAAAAATTAATCCGCCTAAAAATCTGCATATTCGGCCAACAACAGATTTTGCAAAAGAAAGTTTATTTAATATAATTAATAATAATTTCGACTATGAAAACATTGACGTACTTGATTTGTTTTCAGGTACGGGTTGTATTTCTTATGAATTTGCATCAAGAGGAGCTAAAAGCGTTATAGCTGTTGAAAAAAGCTTTAAATGCATCGACTTTATCAGTAAAAATGTTTATGATATAAAGTTTTCAAATATTAAAGTAATTAGAGCTAATGTGTTCAGTTTTTTAAATACAATTTCGAAAAAATTTGACTTAATTTTTGCCGACCCCCCTTATTCATTGCCCAATATTGAGAAAATAACAGACTTAGTATTTAGCAATAAGCTATTGAACAAGAATGGGTGTTTAATTATTGAACATTCAGAAAAATCATGTTTTTCAAATCATGAATATTTTCTAAAACAAAGAAGCTACGGGAGTGTGAATTTCAGTTTTTTATCGGAAGATCAAAATCTTAGGTTTTAGAAACTTAATATTCATCCTCATGAAAAAAGAAATCATCTTTTGTAGGATAGTCTGGCCAAAGATCTTCAATCCTATCGTAGGTTTCTCCTTCATCTTCAATCTCTTTCAAATTCTCAACAACTTCGGGAGGGGCGCCAGACCTAACTGCATAGTCAACAAGTTCATCTTTGGTAGCTGGCCAAGGTGCATCTTCAAGTTTTGAGGCTAATTCTAATGTCCAATACATTTTTAAAATTTTGTTTTCAAATTTGTGCAAAAGTAATTTTTTTTTAATAATTCACAATATTATTTAAAAAAATTTTTTATGTTTATAACATTATGGAAGCCAATGAGTTACTTTAAGATTTGTATCCTTTCCGACTTTCCTTGCTAATACAAATAGGTAATCAGAAAGTCTGTTTAGATAAATTTTAAGCATAGAATTATCATATTCATTGCTTGAAAAACCAAAAACAATGCGTTCGGCACGCCGACAAACACAACGAGCAATGTGACAAAACGATACAGTTAAATTTCCTCCAGGTAAGATAAAGGATTTTAAAACCGGAAGCTCGATATTCATTTTATCTATTTCATCTTCAAGAAATTTTATGTTTTCCTCAGAAATTTCAAAAGGATTCTTTTTTATTATTTTTGAGTCGGTTGCAAGAATGGAACCGATTATGAAAAGATGTTTTTGTATCTCAATTAATGCAGTAATTGTTTCCACTGGAATCTCCTGAGAACGAATAAGTCCTATATAAGAATTCAATTCATCGATAGTTCCGTAAGCCTCAATTCGCGGATGGTTTTTTTTAACTCTGCTTCCGCCAATTAAAGAGGTTTCTCCTTTATCACCTGTTTTGGTATATATTCTCGACATAATACCGGAATATTATTTCACAATGCTATTGGATTGATAATCTGAGACAATAAATACATCATTGTTAATCTCATCAGATTCAATTTCTCCATCCATAAGCCTGATTATTCTATGTGCATGTCTTGCAATAGATTCTTCGTGCGTAACAATAATAATTGTATTACCGGCTTTGTGGATTTCTTCAATCAGGCCCATTATTTCAATTGAGGTTTTTGAGTCAAGATTTCCGGTGGGTTCATCGGCGAGAATTATTGAAGGTTTATTAACCAAAGCACGTGCAATAGCTACCCTTTGTCGTTGTCCACCCGATAATTCGTTGGGCTTATGCTGAATTCTGTCTAACAAATTTACTTTTCCCAATGAATCTTCGGCTTTTATCATTCGATTACTTTTGTTATAGCCGGCATAGATTAAAGGAAGCATAACATTTTCGAGAGCTGTTGATCTTGGTAAAAGATTAAAAGTCTGAAAAACGAAACCTATTTCTTTGTTCCGTATTTCAGCCAGTTCGTTATCATTTAATTGACTGACGTCATTGCTGTTAAGTGTATAACTGCCACTTGTTGGTGTGTCAAGGCAACCCAGAATATTCATTAGAGTTGATTTTCCGGAACCGGATGGGCCCATTAAGGCAACGAATTCATTCTTATTAACAGAAAGAGAGATTGATCGTAAAGCCCGAACAATTTCAGTTCCAACTTTGAAGTTTCTTACAATGTCGACTAATTTTATTACTTCGTTTTCCATAGTATTTTTTTGATTCGTTTACAAATGTATAAACAAATTATTAAAATTTGAGTGTAAAATTCTCTTTACTTAATTCTTTTTTAAAAAATACTATTCCAAGAAAGAAAATATCTATAGTAAGTTTTACCTTTTGATGGTTTTTAATATAATCCCATGCTTGAACCATACCAGAAGACCAATTTATGTCATCGAAAACAAATATTGTATCATTATGTGATTTTTCGAGACATTGCTCAAAATATTCTATGGTTGGTTTCTTTTTATGATTTGCATCGAAAAACACAAAGTCTATTTTGTCGGTTTTCTTACACAACTTTGAAAGGAAAATATCGGCATTTCCGATGATTTGTTCAATGTTTTTCAATTTAAGTTGGTCGAAATTTTCTCTAGCTTTTGCAGCAGTATTTGAACATCCTTCCAAGCTTATTATTTTTGTTAACGGATTTGATAATGCTAAATAAGTTGTGCTGATTCCTAATGATGTCCCAACTTCAATTATAGTTTCAGGTTTGTAATATTTTACTATTCTGAAAAGTAACTCACCGTATTTTGATTTAATTGATGAACGTTGAGCCATTTTTGAGATTCTTTTCAAAGATGATGAATAAGGAAAGGATGTTGCACCGGCGCCAAAATCCGCTACTTCAATGACATTATCATCTTGGGATAAATTATTGAATAATAATTTTGCAATTTGATATTCGTTATAAGCAGTATTATCTTCTAAAACATTTGTAATGAAATCATAAACAAAGGGTGAATGTATTTTAAACTTTGTTTTTGATGTAAAATAATATTTTAAATACCTCCGAATAAGACCAATAGCATTCATACGTCAATAAAAATTCTTAGTAATAAATAACTTAAGATTTTGCAAAACTAATAAATTATTGAAAAGCAATCTTATTTAAATAAAAAACTTTCCTTTTCTCATTTCTTGGCAATGAATTGTTTTTTATTGTTTGAAAACCATAGCAAATGAAAAATTTTCCGTACCAATATTTTAAACCACTTAATTCTTCCTCAACTATTTTATCACCCGGATAACTTGTTTCAATATCAGTAAATTCCAAATCTCCAACAGTTTCGCTTTTATTAATTATTGTTGAAGCAATTTTTCCTTCACTTGAAAAGACTATTACGATTTCTTTATTTTCATCAAAAAAACAAATTTGTTCTTCAATTTCATACGAAACAATATTCCAAATACTTATGCTATTATCCCACAAAAAACTTCCTTCTTCGTCAACACAAAAAACATTTGCATTATAATAATTATATCCTTCAAAAACTGTGTATGTTTGCGGCATTGGCCGACCGTAATAATCATAATACATTCTTGAAACTGTACGATATTCAGGATAATAAGCTTCGGAAGGAATAATAAATTTCCCGTCTCTATAAATCACGTCGTGAACTAATAAGCGATAATCAATGGAAATATCTTTTCCGTCTTTTTTGTTCTTTGCTTTTTTTCGAAGTTTATGAATTTCTTTCCCTTTTAAGGAAGTGTTAAGGTTTTTAAAATCAAGAATATTATAAAAATTTGGTTCTTTTTGTTTGTTATTTAATATTTCTATAAAATAAAATCCTATAACCGAAACATCTTTATTTTCCAGTTCATTTTTCCCCGGAACATTATTGGTATATGTTCCAATCAGAAATTTTTTATTTTTTCCGGTAGGGATTAATTGTGAGGCATATAAAACATTTTCCTTGTGATTACTTATTGTCAAAGAATTGACCGGATCACCGGTTAAAGTGTATTCTTTAATAATTAACTCTAAATTTCTTTTTGATTTAAAATTATGTATGATTACATCAAGAGTGTTGTTAAATGTATCAATATTAATATTTTCTAAAATACATGAATTATTGTTTTCAACAGAAATTGTATTAATTTCTAATGAAATTAGATCAATAATACAAACAGAAACATTATTTTTTCTTTCATTAAGTCCTATGTAAACATGTTTCTTGTGAACCAATAACTCTACAAATTTTGATTTTTCCGGAATTATTCCACTAATAATGTTGTTTTCACCCGACACAGTATTGATTTCTATTAATTGAAAATTTTTCTCATCCGCTTTAGTACCACCCTGTTTTTGAAAAAACAAATAAAGTTGCTTTCCTGATAATCGAAAATCTTCATATGAAATTGTTTTAAACAATGGAATTTCAAGGCTCCATTTAACATTTAATAAATTGTCATAGAATATAAAATACCACTTTGCGAGTTTTTCTTCTGTTTCTTCGATGCTTTCATAAAAGATTAGTACTCCGCTTTCCTCACAGGGTATAATATTAAAAGCGGTTGTAGCTTCTTTAACAGGGATTTCGACTCGTAATAAACGATTTGGGTCATCATTATTTTTATCGGCAGAAAGCTTATTTGTATGGGCATTTACTGCTGCTGCAAATATTAATAAAATAAAAGAATATATAAACTTTTTCTTCATATTATTTGTAGTATTTGAAAACAAAGATAAAGAAATTGCTTAATTATTTGCTTATTCTTTTTTCAGAAATGAGTTCCCATGCAACCTAAACAAATATTAGATATAAATGTTAGATTTTTGATGAACTTTTATAAAACAAATTTTTTAAAAAAGTCAAGAAAAGAGGGTTAAAAAGTAAAACAAATTACACCTGTTTTTCGTCTAAAAAATTCATCAAAAATTTCGACATGTAAAAAAAATGAAAAAAATTTTCTCGCTGAAACACTGATGTTTACAACGTGTTTTTGAACATATACAGAAAACTTACCACTAACAAAATCGTTTTTTTGCAATTAATAGGTAAAAACGCATGAAAAATGGCCAAAAATTTCGACTGATTTTGCCGGAATTTTTGCTCAAAAATCAGCAAGCGTTCTTTGAAATATTTTAAGAATAAACGGAAAATTGAAATATCCAATAATAGATCATTACCAAATATTTGTGGATCATGGTATAATGTAGAGACGTTGCATGCAACGTCTCTACATTACGTTCGCATTCCCCATAATCCCAATCCCAAATAAAAACCACAACATTTTATCAATTAATAAATAATTAAATTAATATAAAAAAAATAATATAAAAATGAAATTTCTATTTAAAATGTATTAAATTTGAACTTTCATTATAATAAGGATGAAAATATTAAGGAAATATAAACAGCTCTATCTAAAAAATAGAGAGAAAAACAAGAAAATGAAAACAAGGTCAAAAAAGGAAGAACTGATAGAAGCTTCTTTGAATACCTATTGTAATCATTTTCTTTTATGGCAAAATAGGATTTTATGATATGAATTAAAATATAAATATTAAAAAAATAATGGAGGAGTTATGAAAAAATTTTACAAAAATTATTTAATGATAATTTGTTTAATGCTCTTAAGCACATTATCAACAAAAGTAAACGCACAGCATTTTAATTTTGTAGGTGGAGACCCATCTGCCAATCTTTGGACAATACAGCATTTTAATTTTGTAGGTGGAGACCCATCTGCCAATCTTTGGACAATATATATTGGCGGAGCCTCTTTAAACGGAGTTAACCTTGAAGCCGGAGATGAAATTGCCGTATTTGATGGTGATTTAATAGTAGGTGTTATTACTTTAACTCAAGTTTGTACACCTGATAATCAATTTGAGAATTTCTTGGTTGCTTTTACAGAATTAGTTA
>JAEINX010000085.1 GCA_016342645.1 Bacteroidales bacterium
CCAAACAAGCTATTGATAAACGATTTACTCAGGCTGCGGTAGAATACATCAAAAGTATTCTTGAAAAAGCATTAAAGGCGGAAAAAATCAGACTGGTCTGATACAGATTAGTTTTGTTTATTTTAAATATAAGCCTGTACTTTAATGTATTATAATATTAGGTTGACGGCTATGGGATGCCATCCTTTCAGAAACCAATCTCTTTATCTTTTTTATTAAAATATTGTCATTATTTGCCGGGAAACTTGAAGTAAACCGTGTATTTGCAGCTATTATTTTTATTATATTTGCGTGAATGAAGCAAAAATCTCTTTTGATGAAGCGTTGAAGGCTTTTGATGAAATAATGAAGCTTTTTTAAGAATCAATGAAACTATTTGATAATTAAAAGAAATATTTGTATTGAATAAAAAAAGCTTTTTATTATCCATTGAAGCCTTTTTATTACCAAAAGAAATATTTTTATGAACCAAAAGTGTGTTTTTTTTAACTAACGAAGGCTTTTGATGAACCATTGAAATCTCTTTATAGACCAATATAATTTTATTTATTTCATCAAAAGACTTCAATGGAGCATAAAAATACCTCGATGCTTCATAAAGAAGCTTCATTGAAGCATAAATATTAATAAAAGATTAAATAAAAAGACTTCGATGAAGCATAAAAAGTCTTCAACGGTTCATAAAAATGCTTCTGTGATTTATAAAGAGTCTTCATTATATTATAAAAATAAAACTTTGTTTGAGTTTCCAATCCCAATACGATTTGGAAAGCTCAACCCTAATTGTCATTAACTTACGAATGATAATTATTTAATGCTTTTTGTTTGTTGAATGTGCTTCCTAAAAAAAAAAAATATTTACTCCCAAAGCCATTGAAAAAATATCTTTAAAATAAACATTTCTATATTTAACATAATACTTTAAATAAAGATCGTTAGTTGTTGTAAGAATGTAAAATTCAAAAGCTTAAATTCTATTTTCAGGATTAAATGTTCTTCTATATTTTATTCCAAAAGTTAAATTTAATCGTATTGCATTCATCAAACAAAAAGTATGAATTGTTGCATCAGCATTATATTTTGGTGTAAAACCATACATAACATCAAGACTGTAAATATCTTTATAAATATTATACCCTGCTCCGGCAATAAATGCTCCAATATTTCCGGCATACTGAGGAGTTAAAAAATCAGGTGTTATCCAATTCTTTTTCACAACTTTTGTAGTATCCGAAGCATACAATAATGAGGAACACAATAATAAAAAGCTGATTACAAAAAATAAATTTAACCTAATTTTCATCAATATACAATAATTAATAATGTATTCTATTTAAGGAAATACTATCCTAAAAAACTGTTACAGTACAATAATATCGTTTATCAACTACTCCAATTACTAAATAATCTTTTTCATCATTAAAAAAGCATCCAAAATAATGATCGAGATGGTGTCCGTGGATTGAGAGGCTAACATTATAAGTTAAAATAAAATGTTCAAAGAGTTTTGAATAAACAGGGGTAAACTGATCAGACCAGGGGGGAATATGAGCAACAACAAAAATGTGTTCATAAGTAGTTGTATCCTCTATTTCACTTTGCAACCAAAAAAAATCCGGCTCTTTATAACCTAATTCCCAAATTATATTATTAAAAAATATGAACTTAGAGTTTTTGTAAGTAAAAGAATAATTATCAACCCCATACATATTTATATAAATCCCAAGCCCATTTGCCAAGCAATCGTGATTACCAATTACAGTGAAATAGGGATGATTCAACTAGGAGGCAATATTATGAAAAATTTCATATTCTTTAATCATTCCACCATCAGTCAAATCACCACCATGAATGACAATATCTACATTTTCATTTTCGTTAATCGCCAAAACTGCATCATCAAGATCATTATAAAAGGTATGGCTATCAGAAATTAAAGCAAAAGTAAAAGTGTTATTTTCACCTGTTGCTTTTTCTTGAATATTAGTTTTTTAATTTTTAATAACATAAAAGACATTTAATGTAGTTTTTTTTGCCAAAAAAAATCAATTGTACTTTTTCCCAAAACTAACACTAAAAAACAAAGTTAAAAAAGCGTAACTTTTAGATTCAAATGCCATCAATGCTATTCCACCAGGATAAACATCTATAATGGCTCCAATTTCAAGTGAACTTATTTTTGTATTATAGTTTCCAAACTCGAAATTTAAACCGGCTTTCCCATATAAACCCGGATGAAAGCTTAACTCTCCAATACCTTTAAATAAGGGGCCTCTTCCATAAATAAGTTCCTGAGGATGAATTTCAGGATCATAACGTTTTGTTTCAATTGAGTAATTATAGCTATATGAATTATAATTGATTATATTTAAATATATCGGAACTGCCAATCCAATTGAAGCTCCGCCGGAATAATTGTATAATAGTTCAACTCCACCCCAATATGGTTTACTGTTGAGCAACTTTTCAATTCCCAATCCACCTCTAAATATATAAAGATTATTTAGTTTTCCAAAATAATATGGCTTTGCATTATAATAGTAAATATTAATTATTTTTTCTTGTTTTAGGGCTTGCATCGTTACTGCTTCAATTTCGAAGAATTGTTTCTTGAAAGCATTTATAGTCTTAGCTATCTGAAATTTTAAACCAAATCCACGATCATGAACAATTATCCCACCCTTCATTTCCTTCTGAAACAGGATATTATTACTTAAGGTATCAATAATTTTGTCGGATTGAGAAAATGAAATAATTCCTGTAAAAGTACAAATTACAAGAAGGAATATTTTTATATACACTTTCATCCGTTAATGTTAAAAAACAGACTAAATGCCTGTTGAATTGTCAGAAACCCGGAGATTATATCTGTTGATCTATAATTAATTTTTATTATTCATATTTAAACAATTTTAAGAGACGGCGTTATTTATGCAATGATTTCTATTTTAAAAAACATTGAATTTCAATAACAATAAATGATTTAGCGACGTCTTTCTTTTTGAAACTTTGTGGTTTCTCCGTAAGCAGAACATTTTTTACTTGATTTGCAGGAAACAATAAACATTCCTGTCAAAACTACAAGCATCAGCATTATTAAGGCTTTTTTCATATTTTTACGCAATAATTTTAAAAAATTTCTACAAAAATAAAACGAAATTTTATACTATAACAGATTTTTTATGAACTTATTGTTATTTTAAATGTTGTTTTAGCCTTGTTAAAAAAAATGGAAAAAATTAAACCTATAATTGAAGAAAGTTGGAAAAATATTCTGAAAGATCAATTTAATTCAGATTATTTCTTTGACCTGAAAAAGTTTCTGATAGAAGAAAAAAAGAAATACAATATCTATCCACCGGGTTCTTCGATGTTTTCGGCTTTTGACCTTACTCCTTTCAACAATGTTAAAGTTATAATAATTGGGCAGGATCCTTATCACGGTGCCGGACAGGCTCATGGCTTATGTTTTTCAGTGCCGGAGGGTGTTAAAAATCCCCCATCTTTAAAGAATATTTTTAAAGAATTATACAACGATCTGAGAATTCCACCTTCGGAAAACGGGAATTTGGAAAACTGGGCAATGCAAGGAGTTTTATTGCTTAACGCCACGCTTTCGGTAAGAGCTAATCAAGCCGGTTCGCATCAAAATAAAGGTTGGGAAATTTTTACTGATTCCGTAATAAAAACTCTTTCCGAGAAAAAAACAGGCTTAGTTTTTATTCTTTGGGGGAATTATGCGAAAGCAAAAGAAAAAATTATTGATTCAAATAAACATTATGTTTTGAAGGCCGCTCATCCTTCACCTTTTTCGGCTTACTCCGGTTTTTTTGGTTGTAAGCATTTTTCAAAAACCAATGAAATTCTTAAGAATTCCGGTTTACAGGAAATCGACTGGAGATTAACTCAATAATCAAAAAAATCCCCCAAAAATTAATTTGGGAGATTTCACTAATACTATTAAAAAAAGGAGGTTATCTTGGATTTTTTATATCTGTATTTAATTACTTTCCAAAGCATCAATAGAAACAAAAGATTTGTTATTTCTCTTTTTAGTGAAAACAACTATTCCGTCAATTAAAGCATGTAAAGTATGGTCTTTTCCCATCCCAACATTATCTCCGGGATTGTGAACTGTACCTCTTTGGCGAATAATAATATTACCGGCTTTAGCAAATTGTCCGCCGTAAATTTTAACTCCAAGTCGTTTACTTTCTGATTCCCTACCGTTATTTGAACTACCGGCACCTTTCTTATGAGCCATAACTTATTTTTTTATAGTTTTGTTAAACTTATTTTCTATTCTGATTTTTTTTCTTCTGTTTTCTCAACAATTGCTTCTTTAACTTCAGCTTTCGGTTCGTCTTTTGCTTTTTTTATAGTTAAACCTTCAATGTTTTCGATTTGAATTTGGCTAAAAAATTGGCGATGTCCATTTTCCTTTTGGTAGCCTTTTCTTCTTTTCTTTTTAAAAACAGTAACTTTATCACCTTTTAAATGCGAAAGAATTGTTGCTGTTACACAAGCTTTTTCTACGAAAGGTTTACCAACTTTAATTTTTCCGTCTTCATCTAATAAAAGAACTTTTTGAAAATCAACTTTTTCGCCTTCCTCGCCTTCTAAACGATGAACGAAGATTTTCTGATCTTTTTCAACTTTAAATTGTTGACCGGCTATATCTACTATTGCGTACATTTTTTTCTTTTAATTTCCTCTAAAATTTGGAAGTGCAAAAATAGTAATTTTTATTAATAAGCAAGCGTTTTGCTTCTAAAAGTTTAAATATTTTTGATTTTTTTAAAAATAAAATCCACTGAGATTTATTGTTCACAATTACAGTATGTTAATTTCATTACAAAGCATAACAATTTATCGAAAATTGGAGAAATATTAACAACATCATAATTTTCTATCAAATTTTAGTGCTTATTTTAAAATTATCCCAGTCAAAACCTGCATTAAATTTACTACGAATACTTGTTAGAATAGAATACGATAAATTTATTGTTTCAAATGCTTCCCGATTTGGCTGAATATTTGAAATTATTTCCCCTTTAGGATTAATTACTGCCGAATCACCTGAATATGAAATATTATTTCCATCTTCTCCAATCCTATTCACTCCAACAACGAAAGCTTGATTTTCAATAGCCCTTGCCAAAAGCAAAGTTTTCCATGAATGGCTACGAATTTCCGGCCAGTTTGCAATGTAAATTAAAACATCATATTCATATTTTTCATTTTTAAATGTATTTTTTGCCCAAACCGGGAAACGCAAATCATAACAAATTAACGGGCATATCTTCCAATCTTTTAATTCAACAATAAGACGACTTCTGCCTTCTGAAAATTTCAGGTGCTCCTTTCCCATCCTAAACAAATGACGTTTATGATAGCTTTCATAACTTCCATCCGGCCTCATCCAAATTAATGTATTAAAATATTCATTATTTTCTTTAATAATTAAACTTCCCGTTATCACACAATTCATTAATGATGCATTTTTTGCCATCCAAATCATTGTTTTACCATCAAGCTTTTCATAAAATCTTTCAGGTTTGACCGAAAAAGCTGTATTAAATTCCTCGGGCAGCACAATTAAATCCGGTTTGTCATCAATTTGTGAAAAAAGATTATCAAAAGAACTGAGATTCTTATCAACATCTTCCCATTCCAAAGTTGTTTGAAGTATTGTAATTTTAATATCCTGCATAATTTCTGTTCTTTTAAAAAACAGTTATAATAAATCTTCTTTTTTGCAAAAATATTTTTTTTCAGGAAAACAATGAATATTCCATCTAATAATTATATATTTGAATGTTTAATAAATACCAAAACAAATAAAATGAAAACAATTGATAATTATAATTTTGCAAATAAAAAGGCATTAATTAGGGTTGATTTTAATGTTCCTTTAAACGAAAAGTTTGAAATAACTGATGCAACAAGAATAAATGCTGCAATCCCAACAATAAAAAAAATCATTAGCGAAGGTGGTTCCGTAATTTTAATGTCTCATCTCGGGCGGCCAAAGCAAGGCCCTGAAGAAAAATTCTCACTAAAACATCTCATTCCTTACCTCTCTGAAAAACTTAATACAAAAGTAAAATTTGCCGACAATTGCGTTGACAATTCAGCTAAAGAAAAAGCTAAAAGTCTTTTACCGGGTGAAGTTTTACTTCTCGAAAATCTCCGATTTCAAAAAGAGGAAACCAAAGGCGATGAAGCTTTTGCTAAAAAGCTATCAGAACTTGGTGATGTTTACGTAAATGATGCCTTTGGAAGCGCTCACCGTGCTCATTCTTCAACAGCAATTATTGCAAAGTTTTTTCCTAAAGAGAAATTCTTCGGATACATCATGGAAAATGAATTAAAAAATATAAACAAAGTAATTAAGAAAAACGAAAAACCATTTACAGCCATTCTTGGCGGGGCAAAAGTTTCAGGTAAAATAGAAATAATTAAAAATTTGCTTGATAAAGTTGATAATATGATCATTGGCGGTGGAATGATGTTCACATTTATTAAAGCTCTTGGAGGAGAAATTGGAAGCTCAATGATAGAAGAAGATTTGCTTAATGTTGCATTAGAAACTATCGAAAAAGCAAAAGAATTAGGAGTGAATTTACTAATTCCTACTGATGCTGTTATTGCGGATGTTTTTTCTAATGACGCACAAATTTTGACTTCCGATTCAAACAATATTCCTGAAGGATGGATGGGCTTAGATATTGCCGATGAAAGCATTAAAGATTTTTCAATAATAATTGAAAACTCAAAGACCCTACTTTGGAATGGCCCTATGGGGGTTTTTGAAATGTCAAATTTTGAGAATGGAACAAAGGCAATTGCAGAAGCTGTTGCAGAAGCAACTAAAAAAGGAGCTTTTTCGTTGATTGGCGGAGGCGACTCGGTTGCGGCAATTAATAAATATGGCCTTGCAAACAAGGTAAGCTACGTTTCAACAGGTGGGGGTGCAATGCTTGAATTTATTGAAGGGAAGGAACTTCCAGGAATAAAGGCAATTGAAGAATAATTAGCATTAAAGATTTTTCAAATTATTTGAGTTTGTAGTATTTTATAAAATAAATAGTCATTTTTTGTATCTGTAAAAATATGAATATCGAACACCAAATTAAAAAAATCGAAGTACTGTTCAATACAAAAATAGATTAACAGATCAATAACTTAATTTATAATTATATGAGTGGAGGACACATATCAACAATGTTAAGCAGCCTTAAAAACAACCGAAGGGCTAAGCGAAAAATGTTTGATTCATATAAAGATTATGAATCAATGCCTAAACGCAAAAAGAAAAATTTCTTGTTGAAATATAAGAAAACCTCAAAAGATGAACTGAAAAAAATTAAAGAGGAAGTAATTCATGAAAACAATTTATTTCTTAAAAAACAAATCCTAATCACGGCTATTGTAATTATTTTGATAGCCATAATTATTTTTATCTTTATTTAATCAAAAACACTCTTGCTTCAAAATAAAAGCATTTGATTAATCATTTTTAATTCAAGAATAGGAAAAAAAAGGTGGAAATGAAAGGTTGTCCAGTATTTTTCGCCATTCTTAGTTTTTATTAGCTTAATTGATTATTTTTACTCTACCTTCTGGTTTTCATTTATTTACTCCTACATTTGATTGAATACATTTCAATTTGATAAATAATTTATTTTGCTAATAATATGAGAGAAAAAAAATATTATAATTCTAAATATGTCAATCTTTAACACCGAATTCTATAAATTAATTAATAGAAATCACAAAATATTAAAAATTGATTTAATTTAAATAAACACTTGCAACTTACTAAATCTAAACCTCTTTGGTAAATGGATTCGTTAACATAATTTCCTTAAAAAATTGATTTAATCAAATTTTTATTATACTTGAAAATTCAGCAAATTTTCGCTGTCGTTCATTCAAATAATAATTTCGGTATCTCGTTTTTATTCAGAATAAAAAAAAATAAATAAAAAAATAATACATAATAATAAAAGTGTAACTTTGCAAAAATTTCAGATTTGAGAATTTGAGCTTAATTAACTAATTTACCTTATCATTTTAGTTCAACACAGCCCGCTTTTTAAATCTTAATATTTAAACTTTTAATAACAAGTTTTATGAATTTATGATTGTTCTTTATTTTTTTGTTCAAACCAATTTCAGAAATGAATTGTCGGGTAAGCAAATTGTCACAGGACAAACAAAGCGACATGTTGTTAAAAAAAACATTTTAAAATTATAAAATTATGAACATTTATGTAGGAAACCTTGATTTTAAGGTTAATGAAAGTGACTTGGACGGGATATTTGAGGAGTATGGAACTGTAAGTTCTTCAAAAATTATTACCGACAAAATGAGTGGCAGAAGTAAAGGCTTTGGTTTTGTCACAATGGAAAACGACGATGAAGCAAAAAAAGCAATTGAAGAACTTAATGGCGCCACATTGAAAAGCAGAGAAATAGTTGTTAATGAGGCAAGGCCAAAGAAAAACAATTATTAATATTTTAACAGAGCAATTTATTATGGCAAAAGGAAAAGTAAAATGGTACAACGAAACCAAAGGTTTTGGCTTTATTGAATCTGAAAGTGGTAGTGATATTTTTGTTCACCGAACTGGTTTAGTCAGTTCTTTTGGTGGACTTCAGCCAGACCAAAAAGTTGTTTTCGATACCAAGCAAGGCGATAAGGGCCTGACAGCTATTAACGTGAAAGTAGAAAATTAATTCAATTAATTTATATCGAAGATATAAAATGCCCGTTTCAATCATTTAACAAGAAACGGGTATTTACATTTTTCTTTTAAATCTTGCTTCAGCATTCATTTAAAAGACAGGAATTGATTAGGTTTCAAATTGACAATGTTTTGCCAAACGTTTAAATGAATGCTGTCTGATTGACTTTGATATTTAAGCAAATGTCATAATAAAAATTAATAATTACAGTACTTTATCCTTAGATGGAATATATATTTGAGGCGAAATATTTAGCTTCATTTTAAAAAATAATTATTAAAAAGTTTAATTAATTTATGAGTAGAACACAGGAAACATTCAACAAAAAGGACGTAAGAAACAAGAAAGAGAAAAAGAGAAAAGAAAAAGAAAAGAAAAGATTGGCGAGGAAAGAAAATGATAAAAAAAGCAGTCTAGATGACATGATTTCCTATGTTGACGAAAATGGAATGATAAGCTCTACACCTCCTGATCCTTCGAAAAAGAAAGATATCAAATTAGAAGATATTGAAATTGGAGTACCAAATCGCGATTCTGTTGAACTTGATCCCATAAGAAAAGGTGTCGTTGCTTTTTTTAATGAGTCTAAAGGTTTTGGTTTTATAAAAGACATGGAAACAAAAGAAAGCGTTTTTGTCCATGCAAACAATTTACTTGAAGAAATAAAAGAAGGAAATCTTGTTAGCTTTGAAGTTGAAATGGGCCCAAAAGGACCTACAGCTACGCAAGTTAAGATTTTTAAATAGTCCAAACTTCCACCCACTGAATTTAATTATTCAATAACAATCTCATCAATAAACATCCAAGCATTACTTCCTGCTCCGGAATGCCATTTTGGACATTTCTGAATTGGCTTAGTTATTAATTTTATATGAGTTGCTTTAACAGCTTTCTCAAGATCAATAATATATTCAACACGATTTTCATCATTATTTTCCTTTTCAGGGCTAACTGGATTTGTATAGTTTCCTAGCCATGTAAAATTTTCACCATCGCTTGACGTAAACAAATCAATGCTGTAAGGTAAAAATATCCATGATGGCTGACATTGCATAAAGCCTGCTTTAAGTTTCTTAATTTCCATAGGTTTTATTAAAACGGCAGTAAATTCAAAACTCTCACCCTGAAATCCTACCCAGTTTTTATTCCAGTCGCAAGCATTTCCTTCCAATCCATCCACAAGGCTTAGGCTGCTTTTCCCTGAATATTTTTTTGATGGCTCGGTTTTATAAACAACTTTATTGAATTTCGGAACATGACATTTTTTGAAATTTGTAAAGCTCAGAAAATCACTTTCTGAAATTGTGCGAGCAGCAATTGTAGTTGACTTTGTGAGAACAAACGGCTTGTCGAAAATGTTTGAATTCCTATTGGGTATGCTACCATCAATTGTATAATAAATTTTTGAATCTTTTTCATTTGATTTCAATGAAATAAGTAATTCACCGCTTGATTCAATTTCTTCAGTAAATATGCTTACAAGCGGAGTTTCTTTTTCCTTAAACCTTGGTAAATCAACATAAGCAATATTATAAGGGTTTAAACCGGATGAAAATTGAGGTGTTATCAAAAATCTAAACGACATAGGTTTTGCATAAATAGTATATTTTTCAAGATAACCCGGGCCGCAAGTAGCTGTTCCTAATCCGTTTTGCAAATAATCTATATTTAAATACGTAAAATTCTCAAGCTCCAATTCATTTATATGTTTCGCTTTTTCAAGGCCTTCATCACTATAATTATGGGTAGTAAAATTAAATAATGTGTCGGAGCTTATCACTAAAGTATTATTGTTTTTGGTTGATAAAGCTAACCACCTGACTTCCGATCTGTTTCCGTTTTCTTGGGGAACTATATAATCGAAATGCAAATCTTCAATTTTCATCGAAAACTCACCGATTGTTCCTGCTGCACAACGGTCGGGATAGGTCTCAAAAGGGCCTCGGCCAAACCAGCTATTTTTATTAAAACCTCCCGGAAGTTTCAATTGAAGGCCAACCTTGGGCAATGTTTTTACAATTTCGTGAGGAAGTAACTGTGTATAAATATCCATAATTCCATTACTGAATACCGTATAAGATTGATAGACATCGAAAACAATTTCTTTATTTTGATTTTGAAAGGATTTGTAAATATAAACTTTTGCAACACCCTTATCGACTTTCTCAACAAAAATGGAAACACTGGTTTCATTAAGATTATTTAAGCCGGCAAGTTTCCAAAGTCTTTCTCCACTTCCATCAGCTTCATCATTCAGGGTTGGGGCTCTCCAAAAATTTAATTTAATTTCATTATCAAAAATCAAATTATCACCGAAACTTAAATAATCAGGGTTTCCTGTGATTTTATTAAATCTTAGGGTAAACAAATCGCCATAAATATTGATATTCTTTTCGTATTCAGCAATATCAATCGGATAAAGCTCATTATTATCCGGTTTAAACAATATCCTTTCCGAAGGAATTTTGAATTGTTCATAAGCAATTTCATGGCCTGCCGGAATAATACCTTTCCCTTTTTTTGAACGAACCGAAAAGAAGACAAAATATTCGGCTTTTTTATTTATAAATAATTTTTTAGGAATATCAATCGAAATCACTTTTGAATTTCCGGGTTCAATTTCAAGGCTATCATATTTTCCTTGTGAAATCATTTGATTGTTACTCTTTACTGCATAGTAAATTATGTATTCTTTAAGATTCGTGAAATCGAAGTTATTAAATATTTCAAATTCACCTTTATTGATGTCAACTGCTTTAATTTTTACATTTTGATAAACTTTTTTCACTTCGTTAAGATGAGGTTTTGGAGTTCTGTCGGCTCGAACTAAACCGTTGAGGCAAAAATTACCGGAACTCGGAACAGTATCATGGCCGTAATCACCACCATAAGTCCAGTATTTTGTGCCATTTTTATCAAATTCTGCAAAACCCTGGTCAACCCAATCCCAGATGCAACCTCCCTGCAGAGTTTTGAATTTTTCAATTGTATTCCAATAATCTTGTAATCCTCCAAGGCTATTTCCCATAGCATGAGCATATTCACACATAATTAATGGCCGGTCGGGATTGCTTTTTGCATATTCCTCCAAAGATTTTATTGACGAATACATTGGACAGTAAATGTCAGTATTATAATCAAGCAATGCCCTTTCGTATTGAACCGGACGAGTGTTGTCATTATCTTTTAGCCACCTGTAAGTTTTTTCAAAATTAATTCCGTTGCCGGCCTCATTTCCAAGCGACCATGTGATAATGCAAGGATGATTTTTGTCGCGTTCAAACATTCGCTGAGTGCGGTCAAGGTGAGCAGCCATCCAGCTTGGATCCTTTGCGAGGCTATTTTTACCATAACCCATGCCATGCGACTCGATATTTGCTTCGTCAATTACGTAAAGTCCGTAAATATCACATAATTCGTACCAGCGTGGATCATCGGGATAATGACAGGTGCGAACCGTATTTATATTGTTAAGTTTCATTAAACGTATGTCTTCAAGCATTGATTTTTCGTCAACAACGTGGCCATTAAATTCATCATGCTCGTGGCGATTAACTCCTTTTATCAATATAGGCTTCCCGTTTAAACAAAACTGTCCATCAATTATTTCGCTGCTACGAAAACCTATTGAAGAGGAAACTACATCAAAAATTTCACCTTCAACGGTTTCGAGGCTGATTATTAATTTATATAGATTTGGAGATTCAGCCGACCATTTTTTAATTTTAGGAAAAATCGCAGTGAAATCACTTGATAAAATATGATTGGATTTCTTTATTCTAATTTTATTTTTCTTATCAAAAATAATTTCACCATTATCATCAAAAACCTGAGCATGAACAAATAATTTAGTTTTATGTTTCTTTTTTTCATAACTCATTATATCTGCATCCAAATCAAAAAATCCATCTGAATAGTTGTTTGTAAGAGTAGATTTTACAAAAAAATCGGTGATTGAAATTCTATTTTTTGCATATAAAAAAACATCTCTTTCTATCCCGCTTAATCGCCAAAAATCTTGACATTCAAGATATGAACCGTCACTCCAACGATAAACTTCAAGAGCAAGTTTGTTTTTTCCTTTTTTCAAATATTTTGTAATATTCCATTCCGAAGGAGTTTTTGAACCTTGTGTGTAACCAACTTTTTCGCCATTAATCCAAAGATAAGCAGCAGATTTTACGGCTCCAAAATTCAAAAAAACATCTTTCCCATCCCAAATTTTCGGAATTGTAAAATCTAATAAATATGAGCCAACCGGATTGTCAATTTTAATAAATGGTGGCTCAGGTTTTTTATCAAAAGGATATTCAGTATTAACGTATATTGGCGTTCCAAAGCCTTCTATTTCCCAATTGGAAGGAACAGAAATTTCATCCCATCCCGAAACATCAAAATCAGGTTTATAAAAATCAATCGGACGATCTGATAATTTTGCAGAATATTTAAATTTCCATTTTCCGTTTAGGCTTTTGTAAAATTCAGATTTCTTAAAATTGCCTTTTTTCGCTATTTCGATGTTTGAATACGAAACGACATTTACGTGAGATTTTTCTTTATTGATATTAAAAATCTTTTGGTTTTGCCAATCAAATTGTTGAGCAAATGAAAGTTGACAATAACAGCTAAGAATAATTAATGTAATAAGGAATAGGTTTCTCATAATTATTTTGTTAGTAATTGCATAAAATTCAGCATTCTATTTCTTAATTTCTTTTGTAATCATATTTCCAAAATTAACTATTAATTTTATTATTTTTCTCAATTGCTTCAGCCATCATCATAGCTGCACCAAGAGCACTTGCATTTTGAATATTTGACTTTATTATTTTTTGATTAGGAAAAAATAATGAAAGATAAGCTGTAAATAATTGATTTTTATTAAATCCTCCCGTAACAAAAATATCTTTCAAATCGGAATCACAATCAAGAATCATATTGATTGCTTTTGCTACAAAACTTGTTAATTCAAACATAAATTGATGATAAGCAAGGTTAAAGTTTTTAAACCGGTTTAAATTTTTAAGATTTCCTAAATAATTTTCAGGAATGCCTTTTTGAAAAAATTCAAATTTATTTTCATCAAATATTTTTTTACAAATATTTTGATTTACTTCAACATTTTTGAAAGTATCCTCGGCAACATTAAAAAATGAACTGATTTCTTTCACATTCAAATTATGAACCCAACCAAGCATTTGCATATTTGATTTTACCTGTTTCTTTTCAGGAGTCATAAAGCACAAACAATTATTAGTTAATTGATTGATTGTTAATGGTTCTTTGCTGAAGGGATTCATGCAAAGTATCCATGTTCCGCTTGAAACTAATACAAACTCCTGTTTTTGGTATTTTTTTATGAAAGGAATCAGCGAAGCTGAACTATCGTGCATTCCACTCCCGACGATTACGGAATTCCCATTTAAATCGATTAATTGATTTTGTTTCACAGAATCGGGGTGCAAAACCGAGATGTTTTCTTCATTCAACCATCTGTGGTAATTCATTTTGTCAAAATCCCACATCGCAGTATGTGCTCCAATTGAAGTGAAATCGGAAGTAATTTTTTCGGTAAAAGTGTAGCTTAAATATTGAGGATAATGCAAAATATTTTTTACTTGTTTCCACATTTTCGGTTTCCGGTTTTTGAACCACAAAATCTGCAATCCTGAGTTTAACATTCCATAGGCAGGAGAGGCAGTTTTTCTTGAAAACTCATCTTTTCCGTTTTGTTTTTCGTAAAAAGCTTCGAAATCAACTCCCTTTATCTTTTTCAAATAATTGTAAAGAGGAGAAACTCTCTGTCCATGCTCATCAATGTAAATTAATCCGGCACCATGAGTTGAGAAATTTATTGCAAGGATTTGAAATTGCCTTCCCTTCTGAATTTTTTCTATTTGAGAATTCATCCATTTTAAAATACTTTCAATATCGTCGCATGGATCGCCATCATCGTCAGTGATTTCGGTAAATTGAGTTTGAATTTCATAAACTAAAGCCAAATTTAAATCAAATAAAAGGAATTTTTTATTTGTTTTTCCAATATCAAAAATTGCAATTACATCTTTCATAATATAATTAAATAAATATTTTTACAATTACATAATTTTTTGATTTGTTGAAATAAGTATGACTAAGCTCTATTTATTACCAATTAGAAAATCCTTTTTCTTTTGAATAATCACGCTTCAAAGGTTGTCTCAACAATTTAACGCGATAAATAATATCTGCTGCCTGCTCAACACCTGTTAACACGCCAAGAGCATCTTCGAGTGTAACTCCTTTAGCAAAAACGCCATGTGCTCGAACAACGACTGCAGGGTAATTTTGTAATGCCGGAGCAACTTTTTCAGCAACTTCATAAGAACCAACAGGTACATCGCATTCCACAACGGGAATTTTTTTATATAATAACATGCCCTCGCCATCAATACAAGTAATTTCATCTTCTACCATTGAGAGAGCAGTCGTTGCCGGAGCGTGAGCATGGACAATAGCCATAGCATCGGTAAATTTATAAATATTTCGATGAACATTTGATTCGGTACTGGCAATCAGGCCGCTGTGAGCATCTTCTTCTTCTAAATCAATTTCCACCAAATCCTCGGGCTGCAACCAACCTAACATTGCTGAACGCCTTGTGATAATTATTTTTCCTGAACTTTTCATTGATAAATTTCCGGCATGGCTGCTGTTGTATCCACGGTTGCTCAAATCTTTTCCGACAAGATCAAAGCTGTTAAATGTTTCTTTGTCTATTTTCATGGTTTTATTTTTTTCTTGCGTTAATCTGCGATCTCATCTGCGGAAATCTGCGAGTACTATTTTTCTTGCTGAGTTTACCGGATTTATTAGTCTTTAGCATAACTCAATCCCAATTCTTGCAGTTTTTCTTTTGAAGGCACACCGTTCTCATCCCAAGACCTCACTTTGTAATATCCTTTTAGCATTTCTTTAACCGGAACCACTCTATCTTTCGATAATCCTTCTTTAAAGGTTACTTTTTCAAATCTTTCAGGTAATTTATCATCGGCATTACTAAAACCTGCTGCAATATTAAAGATACGCTCAAGGTTGTAGATACGTTCTCCGATTTTCAATAATTGAGTTACATTAAAATCGAGACCGGTGATAGCCGAAACAAACCTTGCATGAAAATCAAAACCCAAAGCATATCCTGAAAATTTACAGTTAACAAGGCTATCTTCCACAGCACTTTGGTTTTGTTTTAAAACTAATAAATCCGGCTTTCCGCTAATAGTAAAACGAGGTATTCGTTTTGGTGCATTAAAAATCTCCATTGCAGCCATGTAACCTGTTAGGTGACAGCCACCACGATTGCTTGTTGCGTAACCCAAAGCATGGCCCATGGCACCCCGCGGATCATAGGCAGGAATCTCCAAACCTTTAACTTGAATAGCTGTTTCGGCATCGCCATATTTTTCGGCAAGACGCTTTGAGCCCTCAGAGAGTTCAGAGCCTATGCCTTTTTTGTAAGCAGTTTGCTTAACTAAATCTATTAAAACATCTTCATTTCCAAACTCAACTTCTTTGTAAGGAAATAGTCCTTTTTCTTGCAATTCCATGGCGCATGAAATAGTTACACCCATAGAAATAGTATCAATCCCAAGCATATTGCACCAATAATTTGCTTGTGAAATTTTTATCAAATCAAATATTTCACAATTTGCACCCAATGCCCATACCGATTCATATTCAGGGCCTTTACCTTTCATCTTGCCAGCTTTGGTAAGACGTCCACAACGGATTGTGCAAGCATAACAAGCTTCAGATTTTAGAAATATCTCTTTTCGGATGGTTTCTCCTCCGGTTTGATGAGCTTTTTCATGTTGACCATATTGAAAGTTTCTTATTGGCAACATGCCGAGATTGTTTGTTACGTGCAATACACCTGCTGTTCCAAACAAAGGAAATGCCGCACGGGTAACAGGTAGTGCTTTCTGTTTATCAAAGGCAGATTTAGAATAACTTTTTAGCAGCTCAGGATTATGAACTTCGGTTTTTTGTTTTCCTTTTTTAACAACAATGGCTTTTAAATTTTTTGAGCCAAAAACAGCCCCAACACCACCGCGGCCAAATGCTCGTGCAGCATCATTCATAATTGAAGCAATTTTTACCAGATTTTCACCGGCCGGGCCAATTTCAAGTGTATGTACAGAATCGCCTTCAATTTCTTTTAATCTTGCATAAGTCTCTTCAGTGTTCATTCCCCACAAAAAAGATGCATCCTTTAACTCAACACCACTTTCTCCATTGATAACAATATAGCAGGGTTTATCGGCTTTCCCTGAAACAATTAACCCATCGATGCCACATCTTTTCATGCTAAAACCAAACATTCCTCCTGTATTGGAATAAAATATGGTTCCGGTAAGCGGAGACTTTGTTACTAACGACATCCTCCCGCTGGTTGATACAGATGTTCCGGTAACCGGCCCGATTGTGAAAACAAGTTTATTTTTAGGGCTTAAGGGTTCAATTTTTGGATGCACCCTGTCGGTGAATAATTTCACACCCAAACCTCTCCCTCCTAAGAACTTTTCATATACCTCATCATTAATTTCTATAGTCTCACTTGATTTATTTGTCAGGTTGATTGAAATTATTTTATTGAAAACACCTTTCATTTGTATATTTCTTTTCTGTTTTAATTTAATATCAATTCAATTACCGGCACCTCTACATTAGGTTTTACGATTGGTAATATTAAAATAACATCATCTTCACCTTTAGTTTCCTGGTGGGTAACATTATGCCTTGGTTTACCGAATTTTATTTCCGAACCATCGTGAAGAAATTGGGCATATTTAACTTTTCCTTCAAAGCCTTTTAAAGTAAACCATTTCATTGGATAATCCAGCAAATGAACGTATAAGCGGTTTGTTTCGGGATTATAAGTAAGCAAAGTATTTTCAGGAGTAATAAATTCCGGTGGAGCTTCTGTACATGCATAAATCGAACGATTGTTATATTTCATCCACTCACCAATTTCTTCAAGTTTTTCATCTGCACGATAATCAAAAGTCCCTCGAGCTGTAGGGCCTACATTTAACAACAAATTACCACCTTTACTTATGGTTTCTATTAATAACACCAATAATTGCTTTGTGTCTTTCCATGTCATTTCATCACGATAATATCCCCAAGAACCTGAAAAAGTTTGGCATGTTTCCCATGGAACTTTTTTACCATCTCGTTCAGGCCATTTGGAAACTTTATATTGTTCGGGGGTTGTAAAATCCCATCCACCTTCAACATCAAGCAGGTCAAGGCGATCATTAACAATAATATCCGGCTGTAATTCCCTAACCATTTTCAGGAGGTTTTCAGAATCCCAGTCATCTCTTCCTTTTCCATGTTTACCTGATGGAAAAGAATAATCTAACCAAATAATATCAATTTTACCGTAATTTGTAAGTATCTCCCTTATTTGGTCTTTAATATATTGACGGTAGATATCCATGTCTTTACCTTTATTCAGTTTTTCGTATTCCTCATCAGAAGAAACACTCAACGGGTGATTCCGGTCGATCGTATAATGAGGATGATGCCAGTCGAGAAGAGAATAATAAAAACCTACTTTCAGACCTTCAGCCCTGAATGCTTCTACCCATTCTTTCAAAAGGTCTTTGCCTATCGGGGTATTAGTAGCCTTATAATCGGTAAATTCTGAGTCGAAAAGGCAAAATCCTTCGTGGTGTTTTGCAGTAATTACGGCATATTTCATGCCTGCTTCTTTTGCTTTTTTTGCCCATTCGCTTGGATTATACAAATCAGGATTGAAAATTTCAAAGTATTTTTGGTATTCTTCATTATTCATTCTTTCATATCTTTTTACCCACTCATGTCTTGCGGGTGAGGCATATAATCCCCAATGTATGAACATTCCCAAACGGTCTTGTGTCCACCACGACATGCGTTCTTGTTTCTGTTCGCTTGTTTCAACCGGCAATTGAGCTTTAACAAAAGATGTAAAAACTGTTAAAGAAATTAAAATTAGGGAAATTGATTTTGCTTTCATTTTTGATATATTTTAAAATATGAATTATTGATTTCTTTTGGAATTTTACTTCTTTCAATTTAATTGAAAAATAGCATGTTATTAATATGTTAATTTTTTAAGTAAAATGATTTACCTTAGACCGATAACCATAAATTGCAATTATTATAAAGCAAATCAGAGGTAAAACGAAAGAAAAATTAACCTCCGGAACTGTAAGAATAGTTAAATCAGAAAATCCTTTGCCTCCGATATCTAAAATCCTTCCCTGCAAAGGTGGCATTAAAGCTCCACCTACAATTGCCATAACCAAACCGGCTGCACCAATTTTTACTTCATCACCCATATCCTTTAGAGCTATTCCATAAATTGTCGGAAACATTAATGACATAAATGCTGAAGTAACAACAAGGCAAATAAGTCCGGTG
>JAEINX010000086.1 GCA_016342645.1 Bacteroidales bacterium
ATTGCATTGGCATTATTTCCACCAATCTCGGCAAGGGTTACGACATTTGTTTTTATACCTTGTTTTGTTCTGAAATCTTTGATAACGTTTGCCCATTCAACAAAATCGCTTCCGTTTGGAGTGATGACAATGTATTCATAATCTTCATCGTCGGTATATTGTTTAGAAAAATCTACTTTTGGTAAAGATTGACTGTTTAGGAAAATGTCCTGGTGAATCGGTTCCCACCAACGACTTCTTAATCTGTCTTCTCCAATGTGTCCGTTGCCACCTTCAAAAGTAATTTCAATTTTTACGTTAGTATAAACCTTCAATTCTTTAGTTACAGGATTATATTGAAAAGGTGTAATACCAAGCATAACAGCATCAACTCCACGAATTTGAGTTAATTCCGATAATTTAAAAGGCTCGGCAGGATAAAATGCATCTTTTGAAAAGATTTTTGTATTTTTTTCATAATGCAAAGGTCCTTTATCAGTA
Source organism: Bacteroidales bacterium (assembly GCA_016342645.1). Classification (GTDB taxonomy): domain Bacteria; phylum Bacteroidota; class Bacteroidia; order Bacteroidales; family JAEINX01; genus JAEINX01. Next base: position 481 of record JAEINX010000086.1, read on the forward strand.
TCCCACGGAATACGAGGTGCTGGAGCTAAGTCAACATTTTGAATTGTTTCAACATCCATAGAAACAATATTCAAAACAGGAACAGCTCCTTGAGGAACAGCAATATATCTACCGTTTCCTGGTAAATCCGGTGCACCTTCATTGTTTGGTAAAAAATGACCCGGTAATTGAACAATGTTCATAGCTTCACCATTAATTGAAGCTGATTCTAAGAAAAATTCCGTAATGGAAAAGTTTAGTTCAAGACTTGAGGTGCTCTGTTTTTCAACAGTAATTCCTTGTTTACCCCAATTGTCGTTGTAAGTAATTTTATCTGCAGTGACAGTATTAGCCACGAAGAACATCATAACAAGCATCAATCCGATACTTGTTAGTTTTGAAACAAATTGTTTGTTTTTCATCATAAAATTGTTTGGTTTGTATTAATTAATAATTTGATTATTTGTAATCACGTATTTATGACAATCATTTTACATACATGGTTGCATTTTTGCTAATGTGGGCGAAAATAGTATTTTTTTTTAAATAAAAAGAAAATAATGAATTTCAAAATTACCTCATTTGCATTTATGATTTTTCATTTAATTAATTATTTAATTGTCAATTTTTCGGTTGTGAAACCTTCTGTTGTTTCAATTCTGATAATATAAACACCGGCATCGAAGTTGGCTATATTAATTCGTGTGCTATTTCGATTATAAACCATTTGGCCCACATAATTGTAAATCGTAATATTGTTGATTTGGTTTGGACTGGAGATATTAATTTCATTTTCGGCAGGATTTGGATAAATTGTAATTGAATTTTCTCTATCAATTGATTTGGTAATATTTACAACGCTAAATTGTCCGTCTCCGGTTGGAAAAACATTTCCTACATAAGCATTATAGATGTTTTCCATAACAAATTCTATGTTTTCAATATTCTTTGAAAAAGGATTCCAAACTTTCAATATTATCGGGTTTCCTTCAATATAGCCCTTGCCTTCAGTTAAAGAACTAAAAACAGGAAGTTCATTATCAAAAACATAATTTGATGATATTTTTGCTGCTCCAATTAATTTATTTTCATCAAAAGCTGCCACTTCGTCTCCAATTTCCAAACCTGAAACATATAATGTGTAAACCGGATCTGCCGGATTGCCTCCTTCGAATTCAAAATGAACAGGTAGAGGTTTTTCATAAGTAATGCTTTTAGTATTTTCAGTAATATTATAAATTAAAATATCAGATGAAAACATTTTAATTAAATAACCTTCACCGGGATACACATCACCAAGTCCATTTACCCAATTCGGGCCGATTTTCCTCAATACACTTCCGTTTGAATTTCTTATATAATCAAGATTATCAGTTAAAATATTATTAAATGCTTCCAAAGCATCGAGGGTTTCGGTTGGCAAATAACTAACAAACTGAAAACCGGCAGTTAATTCTATTGAGGTTTGAGGATCAACAGCAGTTCCGTTAACTATTAAAATATCAGCTTCATTCATTTTAAACAAATATCCTTCAACGGAAACCCAATCGCCAATACCATTAACCCAATTCGGGCCGATTTTTCTCACCATAGTTCCTTCCGAATCTCGAACAAAATCAAGATTATTATTTAGATTATTTTGTAATACATCAAGCATATCAGGATTTTGTGGGTAGCGATTTGATGAAATAAATTGGAAACCTGTATTTAATTCTATTTCTTGCTCGGGATCGTTTGCCATTGTGGCTACATTTGCTACCATAGCTTGTGTAAATATCATGCACATTTCGAGGCTGTTGACACTTATGCCAATAACATCGTTAGATGTATGTATATAAGGGCTGTAATTCTGACTGTCTTCAAACGGGAAAATTCCCATGTATCCATTATTATTGAATGAAGTATGATCGCTGTCACCACCAATAAGCGTACCCATATCAATAATAAAATCGGGAAGATATAATTCACAAACCTCTATATAGAAATCAACCAGAGGCTGTGCGGAAGAAGGGGCAATCATATCGGTATGAATCTGATCACCTGGATGGCGATAACCACACATATCAATATTAAAATATCCAAGAATATTAAGTCCTTCTCCGGCTGCCCATTCGGCATAAGCTTCACTACCATATAAACCATATTCTTCGCCCGACCATGCACAAAATATAACTGTCCTGTCGGTCTGAAAATCAGCCATTACTCTGGCAACTTCCATTACGCCACAAGTACCGGTACCGTCATCATCTGCTCCCGGTGCATTTCCCGACCAACTGTATGAATCATAGTGGCCACCTAATATTACGTATTCATCCGGATATTTTGTTCCGAGCTTTGTCGCTAAAACATTATCGCTCGCAGGGCCGTTTGGCATGGTAAAATCAAAAAGTTCGACATCATAACCATAGCTTTCAAATTGCTCCTTTATCCAGTTTTGTGCTTCAACAGCCTCAGGGGAGTATGCATTTCTGGTTCCGTAATCCTGCAAGTGTTGTAAATTAGTCAGAAAAATATTTGTATCCACATTTTCCATCATTTCTTCTATATTTGGATTAAGGAATAATGAACCTTTAGAATATTGGAAGTTTTTCTCCGGAAGTTTAATTTCTTTATTGTGAAGTTTTACAATCCTTCCATCTATTGGAGGATGTATTTTAGTATAAGCATCTGTGGAAAGAATCAAATAATTATCGGTTTCAGCTAAAGTTTCAGTAATTGATGATATCTTTGAAGCGTAATCGTCTTTTATTCCTTTGTGAAACCAAGCGATATAATAATTTTGGTTTTCAGACCAGCAATTATCATCCAAAAAAGTGTAATTGCCCTGATAGTCGTTTTCAACCGAAGCGATAATAAAATTTTCCACCGAATAATAAATTTTTAGTGACTGATTTGCATGAAGGGCTTTAAGTTCCTCTGATCCTGTGTAATTGATCAAAATGAGTTTATCAGCAAATGTAACATTAAACAATAATGTTGCAACGAGTAAAATTAAAATCTTTTTCATTTTTTTTGTATTAATTAGTTAAACTTAAATTTTAGACAAAAGTTTGTTTTAAAGAGTTGCAAATCATTATAATTAACTTTTATTAATATGACATTTTTGTATTTGACTTAAATTTATAAAAATTGGATTTTAAATCTGAAACCAAATTCCCTTAGGTAATAATATTATTTAGGCAATTTTTTAATCGTTGCCTGCACTATAATTAGCGATTTGATTTAATTAGTTTTCATACCTTCGCAGCTTCAAAAAAATTGAAAAAAAATGAATTATAATTTTTCAGAGATAGAAAAAAAATGGCAGAAATATTGGGTTGAAAACAAAACCTATAAAACTGATATAGATAAATCTAAACCTAAATATTATGTTTTGGATATGTTTCCATATCCTTCAGGTGCCGGATTGCATGTTGGCCATCCACTCGGATATATTGCTTCGGATATTTATTCAAGATATAAAACCCAAAAAGGCTTTAATGTTCTTCATCCTATGGGTTACGATGCCTATGGTTTGCCTGCTGAGCAATATGCAATTCAAACAGGAACACATCCTGAAATAACTACCAAGAAAAACATTAACAGATACCGGGAACAATTAGACCGTATTGGTTTTGGATATGATTGGGATAGAGAGGTCAGAACATGTGATCCATCATATTATAAATGGATTCAGTGGACTTTTATTCAATTATTTAATTCTTGGTATAATAAAAAATCGAATAAGGCTGAAGCTGTTACGAAATTGATAAAGGAATTCGAAAAAAACGGAAATAGAAACATTGAAGCTTACTGCGATGAAGTCGAAGAATTTTCGGCTGTGCAATGGATGAAAATGAACGAAATTCAACAGCAAAGCATTTTAATGAAATACAGGCTTGCTTATTTGTCTGATACTATGGTAAACTGGTGCCCCGAGCTTGGAACTGTTTTAGCAAACGATGAGGTGAAAGACGGTTTTTCGGAACGTGGCGGGCATCCAGTCGAACGAAAACTTATGAAGCAATGGTCGCTAAGAATTACCGCTTATGCTCAACGACTGTTAGACGGGCTTGAAAAAATCGAATGGTCGGATTCATTAAAAGAAGTTCAGCGAAACTGGATTGGCCGTAGCGAGGGAGCTTCTGTCAATTTCAAAATAAAAGATTTTGATGATATTATCGAAATTTTTACCACCCGCCCCGATACTCTTTTTGGAGCAACTTACATGGTTCTTGCACCCGAGCACGAATTGCTTGAGAAAATTGTTTCAGATGATAAAAAGGAAATTGTTGATAAATATATAAAAAGAGCAAAAAACCGCTCTGAAAGAGAGCGAATTTCTGAAATTAAAAATATTACCGGCGAATTTACGGGTGCTTACGGAATTAATCCTTTGAATGGTAAAGAAATTCCAATTTGGGTTGCCGATTATGTTTTGGCAGGATATGGAACAGGGGCAATTATGGCAGTTCCCGGCCACGATAGCAGGGACTTTGCATTTGCAAAACATTTTAATCTTCCGATAATTCAGGTTGTTTGCAAAGAAAACGAACTTGCTTCCGACCCTAAAGACTGGACGGAATCTTATGATGCCAAAGATGGGAAAATGATAAATTCAGGTTTTATAAACGGATTGAGTGTTAAGGAAGCCATTTCTGTAACAATAAAAAAAATTGAGGAGTTAGGAATTGGTTACGGAACAATTAATTTCAGGTTGCGTGATGCCATTTTTAGCCGTCAAAGATATTGGGGTGAGCCATTCCCTGTTTATTATAAAAACGGGATGCCTTATGTTATGGATGAAAGCGAATTACCCCTTCACCTCCCCGAAGTTGATAAATATCTTCCAACTGAAACCGGCGAGCCTCCTCTCGCAAGAGCCAAAAACTGGAAAACCAAAGAAGGTTATCCCATCGAAACTAATACTATGCCCGGATTTGCCGGATCAAGCGGATATTATTTAAGATATATGGATCCAAAAAACGACAATGAATATTTTTCTAAAGAAGCAAATCAATATTGGCAGGATGTTGATTTATACCTTGGCGGCGATGAACATGGAACCGGACATTTAATTTATTCACGTTTTTGGAATAAATTTTTGTTTGATATCGGAATGGTTTGCAAAGAAGAACCTTTTAAAAAACTCATTAATCAAGGCAAAATTCAGGGGAAGTCTAATTTTGTTTACAGAATTAAAGGAAGCAATAAATATGTTTCATATAATTTAAGAAAAGAATACGATACAACAGCATTGCATGTTGATATAAATAAAGTTGATAATGATATTTTAGATACAGAAGCCTTTAAAAAATGGATGCCCGATTTTTCAAATGCAGAATTCATTCTCGAAGATGGCAAATATATTTGTGGAAGTGAAGTTGAAAAAATGTCGAAATCAAAGTATAATGTTCAAAACCCAGACGAGCTAATTGAAAAATACGGAGCCGATACGTTTCGTTTATACGAAATGTTTCTTGGGCCTTTAGAACATCACAAACCCTGGGACACAAAAGGAATTGAAGGAGTTTTCAGATTTGTCAAAAAATTATGGCGGCTTTTTCATGATGAAGATAACAATTTCATTGTTTCTGATGAAAAACCCACAAAGGAAGAACTTAAAATTCTACATAAAACAATTAAAAAAGTAAGAGACGACATCGAACGTTTTTCTTTCAACACCGTAGTAAGTACTTATATGATTTGTGTTAATGAACTAACTGAACTCAAATGTAATAAAAAAGAAATATTATCAGATTTGACAATTCTGATTTCTTCATTTGCGCCTCATATTGCCGAAGAATTATGGAGTTTACTTGGAAATAATGAAAGCGTTACGAAAATAAAATTTCCGAAATTAATAAATGATTATTTGGTTGAAAACACATTTCTTTATCCTGTTTCATTTAATGGTAAGATGCGATTTAAAATGGAATTACCTAAGGATTTGGCTAAAGACGAAATCGAAAAAACTGTTCTAAATTCTGAAGAAGCTCAGAAATGGATAATCGGGAAAAAACTTAAGAAAATAATTGTTGTACCAAATAAAATCATTAATATTGTTATTTAGGATTTGTGAGAAAATGCGTATAATTGAGTAAGCAACAATTTTTGAAAGAGAATAGTGAATAAAATTTTGTATTTTTGTTGGGAGCAAGGAATGAAAATAAATTATGGAAGTAAAAACGGAAATTTATTTAGGTGACAGTAAAGAAATATTAAAACAAATACCTGACAATTCGGTAAATTTGATATTCACATCACCCCCCTATGCTGACCAAAGAAAATCTACATATGGTGGAATAAAACCACATAAATATGTTGAATGGTTTTTACCCATTTCAAAAGAACTATTCAGAACACTCAAACCATCAGGAACTTTCGTATTAAACATTAAAGAAAAAGTTGTTAATGGGGAACGAAGCACCTATGTTATGGAATTAATCTTGGCAATGCGAGATCAGGGTTGGTTGTGGACAGAGGAATTTATTTGGCATAAAAAAAATAGTTTCCCCGGGAAATGGTCTAATCGTTTTAGAGATTCATGGGAGAGACTACTTCAATTTAATAAGCAGAAAAAATTTGATATGTATCAGGAGGAAGTCATGGTACCTGTCGGCGATTGGGCAAAAACACGGCTTAAAAATTTGAGTGAAACAGATAAAATTAGAGATAATGCCAAAAACGGTAGTGGTTTTGGTAAAAATGTTTCAAACTGGTTAACAAGAGATAAAGCTTATCCTACTAACGTTTTGCATTTAGCAACCGAATGTAATAATAAAAACCATAGCGCTGCATTTCCTGAAAATTTACCTGAATGGTTTATTAAGCTTTTTTCTAAAAATGGAGATACAATTCTTGACCCTTTTATGGGCTCTGGTACTACTAACTTTGTTGCACAAAAAATGAATAGAAATTCAATTGGAATTGAAATAGTTCCGGAATATTATCGTGTGGTGAAAGCAAAAATAGAAAAAACAAAATATGTGCTTTTTGAACCAAAAGTAAAATATGAAACCATTGAAGATTGAAAAAGTTACGCAATACGTTGAGGAAAATATAGGTGTTTTTCATAAAAAACGAATTGAGAGTCTTAACAAATTGAAGCTTAAATTAGTTTTAAGACGTAAAAATCCGTACCTTTTTAAAACTAAATACATCCTTACAGTAGAACAAATTATTAAAGGTTTGACAGATGCACATATTTCATCAAGTGAAGAGGGTATATTTGGAAACTGGTTAGAAGGACTTGCGATTTTTATTAATCAAGAGGTGTTCGATGGTTGGAAATCAGGAATCACAGGCATTGACCTTGAATTTGATACTGATAATATTCGATATATTGTTACAATAAAATCTGGACCCAATTGGGGAAATAGTAGTCAAATAACTAAAATGAAATCTGATTTTAACACTGCAAAAAAGACTTTAAGAACAAGTAATTCAGGTATTATAGTAATGCCTGTTAACGGTTGTTGTTATGGGATTGACAATAAGCCCGATAAGGGAGATTATTTTAAGTATTGTGGCCAGGAATTTTGGGAGTTTATTTCAGGAGACGAAGACCTATATACAAAAATAATTGAACCCATTGGTTTTAAAGCAAAGCAAAGAAATGATGAGTTTTTGCAATCATATAGCCAAATGATTAATAAATTCACAAAGGAATTTGTTAATGATTTTTGTCTAAAAACCGGTGATATTGACTGGAATAATCTTGTTAAATATAATTCCGGAAAGAAGTAATAAAATTAAAAATCTTTGAACATCTGAGGAGAAAAAATATAAACATATGAGAAAACCATTTTTCCTTTTCCTTTTTTGTTTTTTCATTAATCATGTGTTAATATCTCAGGATTTTCGCGAAGTAGAAAATTTTGCATTTAAAAAAGGAGAAAAATTAAAATATCGCGTTTATTATGATTCTTGGCTAACCGCCGGTATTACAGCAGGAATTGGAACTTTATCCGTTAAACAGGGAAATAGAAAATTTAATGATAGAAACACTTATCATATCGAAGTAGTAGGTAAATCGGTTGGTGTGTTTAATTTGTTTTTCAAAGTAAGAGATAATTTTGAATCATTTATGGATGAAACTGCATTAATTCCATGGTATTTTGTTAGAAGAACAAAAGAGGGCAGTTTTAAAAAAGATGATGATGTAACCTTCAATCAAATTGAACATTATGCCCAAAGTAATAATGGAAAAATTGATATTCCACCAAATGTTCAGGACATTGTTTCTTCGTTTTATTATTTAAGAAACTTTGATTTTGATCAAATAAAAAACAATGAATTAAGTGTGAACTTTTATCTGGACGATACTGTTTATAATTCAAAAATCTCCTTTTTAGGAAAAGAAATTGTGGAAACAGAAATAGGTACTTTTAATTGTTTAAAATTTAGCCCGATGATGGCAACCGGCGAAGTTTTCGACGATCCCTATCCTCTTAGTGTTTGGATTACAGATGATAAAAACCGCATTCCCGTTTTACTTGAATCTAAAATAATTGTTGGTTCGGTGAAAATAGAATTAATAAAATATTCGGGATTAGCCAATCCTTTGACATCTGAAATTGAGTGATTACAAACAATAGAAAAAATCGTAATTTTGTACAAAAAGGCAGAATAATGGAACTATCAAAAACTCTCTTTTTGGATACCGACATCAAAAAAATTGATTATGAAAAACATGCCCGAATTTGACCCAATATCTCTTAATAATACAAGTTGGAAACAAGTGAAAATGATTATTAATAATAAAGTTAACTAGTATTTGTAGTCTAAGAGTTCAACCCCAAAAAGGGAAATCCTTGATTTTACACTTTTATCCGGTGAATCAGTGGCCTTACGGGACTCATTTAAATAAAGGCACAGATTTTGTTATTTTTACTCCCTAATCAAAAAAAATTTACCATGAAAATAAAATTCTTTTTTCTAATGCTTTTTATTGGAGCATCAATTCTTTTTTCAAGTTCTGATTTTAGTTCACCTTCTCTAATTCAAAAACATTTGATTTCAGGACAAACCGGTGATGTTGATTATGATAAATATTGGTTAGATGTTGAAGCATTAATGAAAAACGGGCTTCCAAAATCTGCATTGAAAATTGTTGAAGAAATATATCAATATGCGAAATCAGAAAGTAATACTCCACAAATTATAAAATCCATTTTATATAAATTTCGACTTAAAAGCGAATATGAAGAAGATTTTCAAATTAAAGTAATAGAAGAATTAAAATATCAGATTGAAAATTCCGGTGAACCCGAAAAACAAATTCTGCATTCTATTCTCGCCGAATTCTATTGGGACTATTTTCAAAGAAACCGCTATAAATTCTATAACAGAAGCGTAGTCGAAGATTTTAAACAAAACGATATCAGTACATGGGATTTGAAAAAAATAAACGAAGCAGTTTTCTCCAACTATTTGCTTTCGCTGAAAAACCCTGAAATTCTTAAAACTACGCCTCTTAATGATTATGATATTATTTTAAAAAAAGCCGAAAAATCACAACATTTTCGTCCTACTCTTTACGATTTATTAGCCCACCGAGCTCTTGATTTTTTCAGGAACGATGAAAACTCATTAACAAAACCCGTAAATGTTTTTTCAATTGATAAAGTCGAATATTTTTCTCCCGCTAAAGAATTTATCGAAGTTGAATTAAGCACAAAGGATTCACTTTCCGGGAAATTTTATGCTTTGAAAATCCTTCGGGAATTAATTGCTTTTCACATTAATGATGAAAATCCTGACGCACTTATTGATGTAAATTTGGAAAGATTATTGTTTGTTAGGCGAAAAGCAATAAGAATTGAAAATGAAGACAGTATTTATATAAATTCACTACAAAACTTCGAGAAGAAATATTCGGAATTTCCTGCTTCAGCCAATATTTCTTATGTTATTGCAGAAATATATAGCGATTTCGGTTATCAATATGATCCGAAAATTTCAGATAAATATAAATGGGATTTTAAAACTGCCGCAAAGATTTGCAAGGAAGCAATTAAAAAATTTCCGCAGTCAAACGGAGCAACAAATTGCAAGCTTTTATTAAAAGATTTAAATCAATATTTTTTCTACTTAACTATCGAAGATGTAAATATTCCCGAAAAGAAAATCCTTGGTTTGTTGAAATATCAAAATACTGACAAACTATATTTTAGGATAATTAGAACAAATTATTTGAAAAATCAAAATTTACTAAAGGATTCAAGAAAAAAGAAAATTATAAAAAGTTATTTGAAGCAAACACCTTTAAAAGAATGGACACTTGATTTGATTAATGATGGAGATTTACAAACACATAGCACGGAAATTGTTTTACCCGAACTTTCAAGCGGATATTTCACTGTTTTGTTTTCCGATGACCCGAAGTTTTCATTAGATAATGATATCTCTTATAATTCCTTTTTTGTTTCAAATATTAGTTTTATCAATCAAAAGATTGAGGACGGATCAATTGATTTGCTCGTTTTAAACCGAGAAAGCGGGCATCCTCTGAAAAATGTAAAAGCTCAAACTTTTTCAAACGATTATGATTATAAAACAAGAGAGTATAAATTAAATAAGCAAATTTGCTACGAAACCGATAAAACCGGCAATATAAATCTACCGGTTTCTTCTGAAAAAAATACAGGCAAATCATTTTATATAGAATTTACATATAAAGGCGACACATTGTTTACCGAAAAAACTTTTAATCCTTTTCATTATTCGAAAACCGAAAAAACTACCGTTAAAACATTCTTCTTTACCGATCGTGCTATTTATCGCCCCGGACAAACTATTTATTTTAAAGGAATTATTTTAGAAAATAAAAGTGGAAACTATTCAATAAAACCAAATTATAAAACAACTATTACTTTTTATGATGTAAATCATCAGGAAGTTTCCAAGCTTGATTTAATTTCAAATGAATACGGTTCGATCAATGGCAGTTTTATAGCTCCCGACGGAGTTTTAAACGGGAAAATGAGTATTTCAAATAATACCGGATCAAAACAAATTTCGGTAGAGGATTATAAACTTCCCAAATTTGAAGTGGTTTTTGATCCGCTCCGAGGTAGTTATAAATTGAACGAAAATCTGACAGTTAAAGGGAAAGCAAAAGCATATGCAGGAAATTATATTGATAATGCAAAAGTAAAATACAGAGTTTACCGAAAACCAAATTGGCCATATTGGAGAGGCTACGGGTTTTATTATTACTATCCATCTTCCGAAACTGAAATCCTTAATGGTTTTACAACAACAGACAAAGATGGTAATTTTGAAATTTCTTTTAAAGCCATTCCTGATTTTTCAATGGATAAATTCCCTTATCTGTTTTTTGATTTCATCATTAAAGTTGATGTAACCGACATTAACGGCGAAACCCATTCGGCTGAAGAAGTTGTTTCGGTTGGAAATAAATCTCTTGTTCTTGATGTTAAAATTCCCAAAAAAGTAAATCTTGAAAAAGATAATAACTTTAAAATAATTGCAACTAATTTAAATGGAGAACCAGAAAAAGTTGATTGTAAAATAGAAGTTTATAATTTAAAGCAACCGGAAATTTATTTTAATGATAGAGTTTGGGATGAACCCGATATTTTTATTTATAATAATGAAGAATTTAAAGAACAATTTCCAAATCAGATTTATAAAGATGAGAATGATCCGGCAAAATGGGAAAAGGAAAAACAATTTTTAAATGTTAAATTAAACACAGCCAATGATACAATTCTAAAAATCCCGGAAATTAAAGATTGGCTACAGGGAACTTATTGCCTCAAAATTTCTTCGACCGATGCTTTCGGTGAAAAAGTTGAAAACACAAAATACTTCACTTTGTTTTCGCCAAAATCAAAAAACATTCCAAACAATGCTGCCAATTGGTTTACAATTTTAAAAGGGGAGGGAGAACCCGGCGATACGGTTTCATTTTTAATCGGCTCAAAGGCGAAAAATGTTTACGCCACTTATCAGGTGAGCTTAAATAATACAATTGAAAAGAAGGAAATAATAAAGCTTTCTGATAGGCAGAAGTTGATTGAAATTCCAATCAAAGAAAAATATAGAGGCAATTTTAAAGTCAATATTGTTTTTGTAAAAGATAATCGCATTTATGTTGATGAGCACATTTTTAAAGTCCCGTTTTCTAACAAAAAACTCGACCTTGAATTTGCAAGCTTCCGAAATAAACTACTTCCCGGACAAAACGAAGAATGGAAAATAAAGATCAGAAACAACAAAGGCGAAAAAGTTTTTGCCGAAATGCTGGCCGGTATGTACGATGCTTCTCTTGATGCTTTTAGCCAAAACAACTGGATGTTTGATTTATATAAAACTAATCAAAATTCACTTTCGTGGAAAACGCGTAATTCATTTGGATATAGTATGGGGAACACTTATTCTTTAGAAGACTATGAATACATTTATCCTGAAAGACAATTGTATGATAAGATAAACTTTTTCGGTTTAAATATTTTTGGAAGAAATGTGTATGGACAAGGATTAAAGGGTAGCCGGATGCCTGTTTCCAATCAAATGGAAGCAGGTACCGAAATGTTGGATGAATATATTCCTCCACCAAGTGAAATGGCCGATAATGAGGAAATTGGAGATGAATTAGAAAAAGAAGAAAAATCCCCCCAACCTCCAATTCAAATCCGCCGCAATTTTAACGAAACCGCTTTCTTTTATCCCGATCTTGAAACCAATAAAGATGGCGATGTTATTATAAAATTTAAAATACCCGAAACCCTGACAAAATGGAAATTCCTGGGGCTTGCCTACACAAAAGAACTTCAAACAGGAAATATTCAAAAAGAGCTGGTAACTCAGAAAAAACTAATGGTAATCCCGAATGCTCCGAGATATTTCAGGCAGGGCGATACAATTGTTTTTTGTTCTAAGGTTGTTAATTTGAGCGATAAAATATTGTCGGGCGAAGCAAACCTGGAGTTTTTCGATGCTTTCACCATGAAACCCGTTAATGATATTTTGAATAATATTGATACGAAAAAAACTTTTTCTGTCGAAGAAGGACAAAGTACAGCGATTTGCTGGAAGATTTCTATTCCCACAAAACTTGAAGCAATAACTTACCGAATTAAGGCAAAAGCCGAAAATTTCAGCGATGGCGAGGAAAACACATTGCCGGTTTTGACAAACAGAATGCTTGTTACCGAAAGTCTTCCTTTGCCTATAAAAGGCAAGGAAAGCAAGCATTTTGAATTTAAAAAATTAATAAATTCAAAAAAGAATAAAAAATATTCATCAATTGAAAACTACAAGCTTAGCCTTGAATTTACATCAAATCCGGCCTGGTATGCAATTCAGGCATTGCCGGTTTTGAATGAAATAAAATATCGGAGTTCCGACAATGTTTTTTCACAATTCTATGCAAACAGCATAGCTTCTCACATAATTAATTCCAATCCTAAAATAAAAAGGATATTCGACATCTGGTCTGATCAGCAGCCCGAAGCATTTTTATCGAATCTTGAAAAAAATCAACAATTAAAATCCATTATTCTCGAACAAACACCCTGGGTTTTACAGGCAAAAAACGAAAGCGAACGAAAAAGACGTCTTGCCATGCTTTTCGATTTCAATAAGATGTCGAATCAACTAAGGAATGCGTTGGAAAAACTTAAGCAAATGCAAAGCGGAAATGGCGGATGGCCTTGGTTTGAAAAAATGCCCGATAATCGTTTTATCACTCAATACATTATTTGTGGTTTTGGACGGCTCGATAATCTTGGAATTACAAATATCAAAAATGAAAGACCTGTCTGGAATATGGTTCAAAGCGGTGTTCGTTATCTTGATAATAGAATTACGGATGATTATGATTGGCTAAAAGAAGTTCATCCCGAAAATTTGAGTAAAAACAACCTCAGCAGAAATAATGTTCATTATTTATATGCAAGAAGCTATTTTGTTAATAATATTGTTGTTTATGAAAATAATAGAGAAGCTTATGATTATTACCTTGAACAGGCTACGAAATATTGGACAAAGCAAAGTAAATACCTTCAGGGAATGATTGCCCTTGCTTTACACCGAATCGGTGATGACGTTACCGCAATGAAGATAATGAAATCATTGAAAGAAAAAGCACTTTATTCAGATGAAATGGGAATGTATTGGAGAAATGATAGGGGATATTATTGGTATCAGGCACCTATCGAATTTCAGGCCTTGATGATTGAAGCTTTCGATGAAATTACTGATGATAAAAATGCAGTTGAGGAAATGAAAATCTGGCTTCTCAAACACAAACAAACAAATTCATGGCACACAACCAAAGCAACTACCGAGGCATGCTATGCACTTTTATTGAGAGGAAGTGATTTACTTACTACCGAAAATAATGTTGAAATAAAAATAGGTGATGAAATAATTGACCCTGATTCTTCTGAAGACATAAAAATAGAAGCCGGAACCGGATATTTCCAGACTTCGTGGGACGGCTCAGAAATTCAGCCGGATATGGGAAAGATCACTGTTACAAAGAATAATGAAGGAATTGCCTGGGGAGCTGTTTACTGGCAATATTTCGAAGACCTTGATAAAATCACAAGCCACGAAACACCTCTACAATTGAATAAAAAACTTTTTATTAAGAAGAATAGCCCAAGTGGCCCAATAATAAAACCCATTACAAAAGAAACTACTTTGTTTGTTGGTGATGAAATAATAGTAAGAATTGAAATCCGGGTGGGCAGAAGCATGGAATATGTTCACATGAAAGATATGAGGGCATCGGCTTTTGAGCCGGTTAATGTTCTGTCGGGATATAAATACCAGGGAGGCTTGGGATATTATGAAAGCACAAGAGATGCAGCCGTAAATTTCTTTTTTCAATATTTAAATAAGGGAACCTATGTTTTTGAATATCCTTTGTTAGTTTCGCAAGCAGGCAATTTTTCAAATGGTATCACAACAATTCAATGCATGTATGCACCGGAATTTTCTTCGCATTCAGAGGGGATTAGGGTGAAGGTTAAGGAATAAATAGAATGTTTTTGAGTGTAAATATTTCCTTATTTTTGTAATATGTATTACAGGCGTAAAATATTATTAGCTCTTTTAGAGGTTTTCGATAACAGACTTGAAAAAATCAGTCTTCAAAAATTATTAATGCTTGTAACAAAACAACAAAAGAAACCATGCTATTATTTTGTGCCTTATAAATTTGGTTGTTTTTCTTTCCAGGCAAATGCCGACCTTTCAACAATGACCAAATATAAACAGGTAATTTCAGAGGATAATTGCTGGATTAAAATCGACAATGAAAAATATTTATTAAGTCTTAAAGAGGAAGATCGTCAGGCTATAAGAAATATAAAACAAGTGTATGGTAATAAAAATGCTGATGAGTTAATCAAACTCACTTATCTTAAATATCCGTATTTCGCTATAAATAGTGTTGTTGTAAAAGAAAAATTGAAAGAAAAAGATTACCGAAAAGTAGTAGAAGCTAAACCAATATCTAATAAAATCATACTTTTCACAATAGGCTACGAAGGAATAAGTCTCGAAGAATATTTAAATAAATTAATACTGAATGATATTAAAGTTCTTTGTGATGTGCGTAAAAATTCGAAAAGTATGAAGTACGGATTTAATAAATCGCAATTGCAAAATGCTTGTGATGGTGTTGGAATTAAGTTCTTACATATTCCCGGATTAGGAATTGATTCAAACAAAAGACAGGAATTAAATACACAAAACGATTATAACAAACTGTTTGCAATATACCAGAAAGAGGTTTTGCCACAAACACACGGATTACAAGAAAATATATTAGCATTGCTTAAAGATAAAAAACGTATAGCTTTAACTTGTTTTGAAGCGAATATAAACCAATGTCATAGAAAACATTTGGCAGAATCTATTGTAAAGATTTCAGGCTTTGATTATCAACTGAAACATATATAGAATGGCCTTAACAAAAGTCCTTATTGCGGTCAAAACCTACCCGACAATTTCAAAAAAGTATGAAGAACTTGTTTGTACTGCAGGTTTTCGGGAAGATGGTACATGGATTAGAATTTATCCTATTCAGTTTCGTAAAAAATCATATCAGGAGCAATATTCAAAATACGAATGGATTGAGTTGGATTTGGTTAAAAACACCAGCGATGTTCGTCCTGAAAGTTATAGGCCCGTTTCTCACGATACACCAATAAAAACTATTGGTAAAATCAAAGCTGATGGAAATACATGGGATGAACGTCGTAAATATGTTTTGAACAAAGTTTATACGAATTTGTCTCTACTTATTGAAGAAGCTAAAAATAAAGATATTTGTACATCACTTGCAGTTTTTAAACCGAGCAAAATCATTGATTTTATTTGGGAAGAAGTTGAAAGAGAATGGTCAAAAGACAAATTGGCCCAGTTCCAGCAATTTAATCTATTTCAAAAGGTAACTGATAAGAAATTTGAAGTTGTAAGAAAGCTACCTTATAAGTTCTCTTTTTTTTATGAAGATAAGGAAGGGAAACGAAGTAAAACTATGATTGAGGATTGGGAAACAGGTGAGCTTTTTTGGAATTGTCTAAGGCATAGCAATGGGAATGAACGAAAAGCCTGTGAAGATGTTAGGAAGAAATACTTTGATGATTTTGCTAAAACCAAAGATTTACATTTCTTTTTAGGAACATCACAGGTTTATCATTTTATAGGGAAAAATCCTTTTTTAATATTGGGAACTTTTCATCCCAAACCTATTTCTCAACTGAGATTATTTTGATATTTTTACAAAAAAAATAAAATGAAGCGAACATTATTTCTTTTCTGTTGCATTTTGATGATAAATCAAATTAATGCCCAAAACGAAATAATCCCGAATGGGTATAATAAGTTTTTCCATGAAAACGGCAAGGTATCCAGCGAAGGAAATATGGTGAATGGAAAACCTGACGGCTACTGGAAAACTTATAATGATGAGGGTTTATTAATTTCTGAAGGAAACAGGAAGAATTTTTTATTGGACAGCCTATGGAAATTTTATAATAATTCAGGTAATTTGATTCTTGAAATTAATTATAAAAACAATAAGAAGAACGGCATCAGAAGAACTTATCGCAAAAAGGAAATCATAGAAGAAAACTTTGTTAACGATATAAAAAACGGAGCAACGAATTATTTTTTACAAAACGGAAAGCTTAAACGAACGGTCAACTTTGTTGATGGGCTCGAAAGCGGTATTTCAAAAGAATTTGCAAATGATGATGGCAGAGTAATAATCCTTACTACTTATAAAAAGGGTTTTGTGGTTGAAATAGAAAGAATTAATAAGTTTGATAAGAATAATTTAAAACAAGGCAACTGGAAATTTTTTCATGAAAACGGAAATCTGAAACTCGAAGGGAAATATAAAAACGACTTAAAAAACGACTATTTTAAAACCTACTCGGAAAACGGAAATTTGGAAAGCACCGAAAAGTATATAGACGGAGTTTTACAGATAGATGTTGTAGAATTGGTTAAACTTGATGTAAAAACCGATTATTATGATAACGGAAGTGTAAAAGTTGTGGCTACTTACAAAGATGAAGTTCCCGAAGGCATCAGACGCGAATATTCCGAAGAAGGTGAAATTGTCAATTCATATATTTTTAAACATGGCATAATTATCGGTAAAGGTATAATTACTGAAAAAGGCGAAAAAGACGGCTATTGGAGAGAATTTTACGATCAGGGCAATTTGAAAGCCGAAGGAAATTATAAGAATGATATAAAAACAGGTGAGTGGAAATACTATCATAAAAACGGAAATCTTGAACAAATCGGTTTATTTGATGAGGATGGCAAGCCAGAAGGTTTATGGAAATGGTATTACGATTCAGGAGATATTTTAAGAGAGGAGAATTTTTATAATGGTCTATCGGATGGTGTTTTAACCGAATATGATGAAGACGGTAAAATAATTACAAAAGGTGAGTTTATTGAAGGTTACGAAGATGGCCCTTGGATTTACGAAATGGGCGATCACCGCGAAGAAGGAAATTATAGCGACGGTTATAAAAGCGGCATCTGGAAATTCTATTTCAATGATGGAGTTCTAAGTTTTGAGGGAGAATTTATTGATGACCTTCCAAACGGTAAACACACCTATTACTGGGATAACGGAAATATTAAAGACGTTGGAAATTATGTAATGGGTATCAAAGAGGGTGATTGGAAAAAATATGATTATGATGGTAATCTGCTGATAGTTATCCGATACAGAAACGGAATTGAAAAAAGATACGACGGTATTAAGGTTAATATCGAAGAGGAAGAAGAAATTGAGGAGTATTAAATAATTTGAATAGTTCAAGTTCTATCTCAAACTTCAATGGTCGATTTAAGAAAGGTATCCATACGGGCATCTTGAGGTCGTAGGTGAAATAAAGGTATAATGGAAATACGTGAATAATTCAAGTATAGGTTTTGAAGGAATATTGAGTCCGGTATAAAAAGGTTAAAAATGGTTCACGCAAAATTCGCAGACGAATCCCAAAGCACGCAAAGCATTGATTATAAACATACATTTTTTGCGATCTTTGCATTAAAAGCTTTTCGGTCTTTGCGTGAAATGAGTTTTTAGACCAGATTCAATATTAGTTACATAGTGTAAACCTAT
>JAEINX010000087.1 GCA_016342645.1 Bacteroidales bacterium
AACAATAACTAATGCTTGTGGAGATATGTGGCATGGTATTGAAGTCTGGGGTAATTCAAATGAGTCACAGCTTTCAAGTGATCAGGGTCTTGTAAGAATAAAAAACGGTGGAACTATTGAAAATTCGGAAAAGGGTGTCTATACTAACCGTAGTTTACCCGATGGCGAAGGTGGATTTGTGGCGGGTTATACGGGAGGAAAAATTATAGCAACAGATGCAAATTTTGTAAATAATAAAGTTGCTGTTAATTTTCACTCTTATTCTTATCAAAGCAACAGCAGTTTTACAAATTGTGAATTTACTTCTAATGCTTCATACCTTGGAAGCGAAAATCCTGATTATTTTATAAAGATGATAAGTGTAAACGGAATAGAAATAGAAGGCTGTATCTTTGAAAATTCAACCGAAGATAGTGATTTTGGAGGAGGTATTTACAGTTTAAATTCACATTTTACTATTAACCATGGGTGCATTAGTGGAGATATTCCATGCACCGAATGGCAGAACAGTAAATTTACAAATTTACAATATGGAATTTATGCTACAGCATTAAACCCAAATCGTTTTGTTGATATTCGAAATACAGAATTTGAATTGAATTATCGTGGCCTTTTTATCAGTGGAATGGCTAATGCAAGAGTAACATCAAACAACTTCATTATTAACGAGCAGTATCAGGAATACGGAGGCTATGGAATGTATCTTGATAACTCAACATCTTATTGGGTAGAGGATAATGATTTTCTGCATATTGACAATCCACTCTTAAGTGGAGAAACCGGTGTTGGACTGATAATACATAATTCCGGTACCGATCCCAATGAGGTTTACCTGAATAGTTTTACAAATCTTGAAATGGGTATTTTGGCCCAGGAACAAAACAGGGGTGAAAGAGACGGCCTGCAAATATGTTGCAATGATTTTGATAATTGCCTGGCAGATATGGCAGTTGTTTATACAATTCCAAATGACCCAACCGGTATTGCTGCAAGCCAAGGCTCATCAGGTTCCAGCCCCGAAGATATGGCCGGTAACTTATTTTACATACCCAGCCCTACACCCAACCGTGATTTCGATGATATTAATAATGAAGGCAATCATATTACTTATTATTATCCTTCAAATACAATTACTGAAAGAGTTGAGCCGATTGATTACACTGAAAATACTGTTACCTTGGTACCTAAATATGTTTTACCTGATGACTGGTCTTATGAAAACGGCTGTCCTCCAACTGAAGAGCCCGGCGGAGGTAGTAGTGGTATGGATGGTTTAAGAGGCCTGATGACAGAAACGGAACAAAAGATTGATTCGACCGAGAATTTATTATCTTTATTAGTTGATGGCGGAAATACAGAATCATTACAAACAGAGGTTGATAACAGCATTCCACCACAAACAATGCAGGTTTATAATGAGCTTATGAATAAATCGCCTTATTTATCGGATACTGTTGTAAGCGCAGCAATTGAAAAAGAAGATGTACTGCCCGATGTTATGATAAGAGATATTATGGTAGCCAATCCAAATACTGCTAAATCCGGTGAATTAATAACAAAATTAGATGAACGCTGGAATCCCTTACCCGATTATATGAAAGCCCAGATATTGCAAGGCCGTAGTATTGTTTCAATCAGGGAAGAAACCGAAGCTAAGCTTGCTGCTTTTAAACTTGAAAAAGCAAAAACTTTCAATGCATTGGCAAGGTATTACCTGAACGATACTATAAATCCTAGTGCTTCATTGGATAGCTTAACAAGCTTTTATATGTCTGAAGCTAATATAAATGCAAAATACAAACTTGCATTTTTATATTTAGACAACGGAAATATCAATGCCGGACAAAATGTGATAAGCGATATTCCAACACAATTTAATTTGGATAACACACAACAGGCCGAATACCAGAAAATGGCAGCTTTCTATAATTTATTGAGGGGCTTGGTTCTGCAAGACAAAAGCATTCTTGATGTTGATAGTTTGCAAACAGCAGAACTTTTAAATATTGAAGAAAGTCAATTAGGCTCGGCTAGTGTGTATGCAAGAAATATTTTGTTAGCATTAAATGAAATAGAATACGAGGAAACTATTCTTGTACCCGACCTGCTAAAATCAACCGAAGCATTGGCAGATTATGAGGAATTATTGGGTAAAGCGGAAGATGCACATGGATATATTAAAATTCAACCAAATCCTGCAAAAGACTATATAACTATTCAATATGAAATGAATAATGAAGGCAATGCTGAAATTGCGATCAATGATATGTCAGGTATATTAAAATATTCTAAGAAACTTCAGAATATGAATGATCAGATAGTAGTTGATACGAGGAATTGGAAATCCGGTGTTTATATTACTACTTTAAAGCTAAATGGCAAATTAATAAAAAGTGAAAAGTTTACATTAATTAAATAATATTATATTTATTAACACTCATCCCGATAAACTTACGTTGAATGAGAATGCAAAAAAATTACAACTTAGCTAATGAAATATCAGGTTTTTTATATTTTTTAGGATTGTAAAGTTTATGCGTTTCAGTATAACAAATAGTTATTGGGATGAGTTAATACTTTAAATATGAAAATAATAATTCAAATAATAATATTAATAATGCTTTACAACTATTCTTTTTCCCAAAATCAGGATTGGGAAATCCATATAGGATCTTCCAATAGAGATGAAGTAACAAAAGATTTGTTGGAAGACTATGATAAAGGCTATTATATTGCAGGAAGAGTTGATTATAATGCCCTGAGTGTTAAGACCGATATTAACGGTAATGTTTTATATGATAAAGAGTTTGCACATAATTTTTATGATTTGTATTTTTGGGGTACAACTACAGATACTGCAGGTAATAAATATTTTTGTGGCCCTTCATTCGATGATATCATCTGGCCTTATGTTGTGAAGCTGGATTCTTGTGGGGGAGTTTTGTGGTGCAAATTACTTGATGATGAGATTTTTGAAGAAGGGGTTGCTTTAGATATTTTGATAAATAAAAATAATGAAATACTTGTTTTATGTTGGTATTATTCCGAACCTGAAAATGACAGGATACACCTGATAGGATTAAATGAAAATGGTGATGTTTTATGGAAGAAGCCTTATGCTTCAAGGAATAATCATTCATGGATCAGAAATGCTAACGCATATAATCTTTTAGAGAACAATAGTGATTATTATATTTCCGGCTATTGTTATTGGCCTTATCCGAACGATACTACTCATTTCTTTCTTCGTCCGCTTTTTATTGGTATTGATAGTGATTTAAAAGAGAAATGGATATTACCATTTGCACCATTGGATTCTATATATGGTAAGGCTTATAAAACTATACCTCTAAATGATACCATATTAATGGGAGCAGGGATTAGAAGGGCATCTATTAGCAGTAATGAAGATAACGCATTGTTGATGTTTTATAATAATAATGGGAAAGAACTTGGATACAATGAGATATACAATGATCAAATTGGCCCTGATATTCATAGCAGTGTTATTCGGGATATAGTTAGAATAAATGATACTTTATTTATGGCTGGATCATTTTTTGGACCTGATTATTCAGAAAATCCTGTAGGAGAATTAGTAATAGATACTGCCGGAAATTTATATAATTTTCAATCAAGGCCAAATACAGTAACATCACCAAGTCTTATAAAAACTTTTGATAATAAATTTGTTATTGCAACAAGTATTAAAGAAGGTAAATCCGATTGGGATATTTTCGTTTATAAAATAGATGAAAACCTCGAATCTGTCCCATTCGATACCAACTCATATAATTACGATAGCCTTTGCCCTCACCAAATCCAATCCGGCATAATTGATTTAACAAATTGCTTGATTTGGGTGGGTATGGAAGAAATACCATCACCACAGCAGTACTACGAAAGCCTAAAACGGATACCCATAAAAGCTTATCCTAATCCGGTAAGTGATGGTAAAGTTATCTTTGAGTTTGAGAACACCCAATATCATAGTAATATGGAGCTAAGTTGTTATGATCTGTTGGGAGAATTAATTCATTCGGAAAAAGTTTTTCAACACCAGGGAATGAGCAGGGTTTCTACTGCAGGCTGGCCACCTGGGATGTATATGGCAGTTTTTTACAGCAATGGTGGGGCTGTGGGGAAGTGTAAGTTTGTAATTAAATAAAAACAAATAAGTTATCTTATAACAATTAATAAATCAATTATTAACCATTAAATATATTAATCATGAAAAAAGTAATATTTTTTATTATCTTATTACCCTATCTCAATTCCTATTCACAGAGTTGGTATGATGTTAACTTTGATGATAGTAGTCAACTTTATAAAATTACAATTGATACTACATTAAATCCTAATAATATCTGGCAAATTGGTGTGCCTCAAAAAAGTATTTTTAATAGTGCTTATTCATTCCCAAATGTTATTGTTACAGATACAATAAATTCTTATCCTTCTAATGATACATCCATTTTTTATATTACTCATATTGCAGATTATGGATTTGTATGGAATCATACTGTTATTCTTTCAGGTTATTACAAATCTGATTCTGATTCTTTAAATGATTTTGGCTTGATGGAATTCTCTCCTGACAAAGGTGAAACATGGATTAATTTAGTAAATGACTCAATTTATGATGAGTATTTAAGTTGGTATTCAGAAAAGCCTGTGCTCACTGGAAGGACTCCCGAATGGACTTATTTTTATGTCAGTTTAGTTGAGTTAGGATATGTTTTTAATTTTGAGATAGGAGACACTCTTTATTATAAATTTTCTTTCATAAGTAATGGAGATATTAACCAAATGGATGGCTTAATGTATGACGATTTGCATTTCGAAGATTCGTATGAAATAATTGATGAAAATTCAATAGGCAATATAAAGTCAGTTGTTTTTCCAAATCCTGCAGTCGAGGGATTTACTATTGAATATGAAAATAAGGAAAATACTATTTTAAAACTGAGTATTTATGATATATATGGTAAACAATTGTTTTCACAGCACAATATTTTTGAAAATAAGATTCTTATAGACACAAGAGAATTCCCATCAGGTCTCTATTTTTATAAGTTATTTGATTCAGAAATCAAGCAACAGTCTTGTGGGAAATTCGTAATAGAAAAATAACATCAGGGTAATATATTGTTGCTCAAATTCATCGGATCACGGTATATTTGCAGATTATTAATAAAAGAGAGGGCTTATGCTTCGTTTCCTGAGAGTAAAATAAAATTTATTCTATTTAATAACTTTAGCCTTTTCACTTCAAAAAAAACTTTTGTCGGCTTTTTAAATTTTATTCGTAATTTTGCGAACTAAATTATAGAAAAATGAATTGGGAAAATAAAATAATTTCAGAAGAACAAAACCAAACTGCAAGATTTGCAAAAGCAATGAGTCATCCTATCAGATTATATGTTTTAGATTTGCTGGCAAAACAAACATGCTGTTATAGCGGCGATCTTTCAGAAATCTTACCAATCGCAAAATCAACACTCTCGCAACATCTCAAAGAATTGAAAAATGCTGGATTAATTCAAGGTGAAATTGAACCACCAAAAGTAAAATATTGCCTTAATAGAGATAACTGGAAGTTAGCTCAAAAACTTTTTAATAATTTTTTGAGATAATGATTTTTTTAAACGAAATATAGTTCGTAGTTTTGCGAACTACGAATAAAAATGAAAAACTATGGAAATAAAAGTTTTGGGTACGGGTTGCCCTAAATGCAAAACACTCGAAAAGCTCGTTAGAACAATTATTAATGAGAACAATATCGATTCAACTGTTACAAAAGTTGATGATATTATGCAAATTATGAATTACGGTATAGTTTCAACGCCGGCACTGGTAATTTTTACAAAAAGCCAGCGTGGTAGTTGATTCTTTAAACGGAATTTTTAGTGAATCACAATCTTCTCAACCCTTGATAAATTCCTACTCGTAAAGCTTATAAAATAAACTCCCGTAAGTAAATCTTTCAAATCAAGTTGTTTAACCGTGAATCCGTTAATTCCCGTAAATTCAAAGCTGCGATATTCATTACCTTTTAAATCAAATACTTTGCACTGTAAATCACCCCTAACTTTTTCTATTGAAATGCTAAATATTCCATCGGAAGGATTTGGATAAACATTAATATTTGAACTACTGTTTTTGTCCTCAAAATTCTTAACAATGTTCAAAATACTGTATTCACCATCATTTGTCGGGAAGTAATTTTCTGTGTGCCCTGTTCCATAAGGGTTTTTGAATTCATAACTTACAGGAAACTCCTTTTTGATCTTGTTATCCCAAACTGAAAGTGTTAGGGCTTGGCCGAGCATATATCCTTGTCCGTTATTTAAAGTACTGAAAACAGGAATATCGTTATCAAAAACATTTTCAGAATTTATTTTCATTGCACCAACCAAAATATCTCCATCATAAACTGCAACTTCATCACCAATTTCCAGCCCGTCAATATAAATTGTATAAACCGGATCGGCTGCATTTCCTCCTTCAAAAATAAAGTGTTTTGGAACGAGAGTTGTCTTTCCACTTAATTTTGTTGGTATAGGATAAATAATCTCACCTTCAGAAAACATTTTAACAAGATAACCTTCAGTAGGATTACAATCACCGATTCCGTTAACCCAAACCGGCCCAATCTTCCGTAACATATTACCGGCTGAATTCCTGATAAAATCAAGATCATCGCCCATTATGGTTTCAAAGGCAAGCAAGGCATCCATTGGAGCAAAGGGAAAATAACTTACAAATTGGTATCCTGTTTCAAGTGGAATTGGAGTTGTAGGATTAACAGGTGAACCGATAATACTGAATGAGTCGGGAGCAAACATTTTAACAAGGTAGCCTTCTTCAACTATCCAGTTACCAATACCGTTAACCCAAACAGAGCCAATTTTTCGTAACATTTGACCATCTGAATTCCTAATAAAATCAAGGTTTTCGTTTAATACATTAGCCATTAGAACTATCATATCAGGATCAATTGGATCAAATGCTGAAGAAATAATTTGGTAACCTAAATCTAAATCAAATGGCTGGTATATTGTCTCAAAATCAAGAATTACAAGACTATATTCGCCATCACCTGACGGAAACACATCACCCATATAAGCATCTCCATATGGATTGAAGAATTCATAATTAAAAAAATAACTTTCTTCTTGTTCACTTGCATCCCAACATTTAAATGTGAATTCATTACCGGCCTGATATCCGGCTTGTGTAGATAAAACACTAAATGCTGTTAAATCATTATCAAATACATTGTCCATAGTACAAACCTGGTCTAACGTAATTAGACCAACCATAAGATCACCATCAAAAATAGCAATTTCATCATTTGCTTCCAGATCATTATTATTTAGAGTAGCCCCACCAATATAATTAGTCCATATTGGGTAGGCAGGATTCCCACCTTCAAAAATGAAATGTGGCTCAACTTGCCCTACAGTCATTGTAACTGGAATATTTATGATAGGAATAGTAGGATCATTAGAATAAAGAACAATTTCTGCATTTAATTCTGTTCCTGCCGGCCAATCTTGGGCATTAAAATAAAGGCTAACAGTATCTGAAACCTGAGATTGAACAACACCTTCAGAGGGAATAACATTTAACCAGGGCCCATCCGTTTCTTTAAATAAATAATTTCCCTCAGAATCTTTTGAGTATGGAAAAACAACTTCAATAGCCCAGTATAATGGATCAATACCTATGCTTCCTATAATGAGAAAATCCTGCTCTGTTTGACCTACATCAACATACTGATTGAATGATGCAGGTTCCCAGATAATTCCTTCAAAACCACTTCCAGCTACAAGTGTATAATCCTCAACTTCACCATAAGAAGATTCACCACATGGAACAGGATCATCACTATAAGTCATTCTTATTCTCATCCTGTGCTCACCATAAGGAATGCCTGCCGGAGCAAGAATATCTCCTGCAAATACTGCACCGGTTCCATCATTTATTAATACAAATTTCTCATTGCTTCCAGCTTCGTTATTAAAAATAAAGTCATCATTCCAGTCACACCAGGCAGTAACTTTATCAGAAGCCCATGCGTTTCCATTTGTTACAATAATTTCTTCAGGTATCCCTATTGCAACAGGAGTATATAAATCTGTATAATCAGCTACACCTCCCTGCCATCCACTTGAATTATCAATCAAACCCATTGAAACATTAGCAATCCACTCGTCTTCATTATTTGTCCAAGCATCACAGTAAAGATCACCAGGATTATAAATTTCTTTACTCTGACAATCATTAATAGAAATTGTGTCATCAGGAACAAAAGTACATGTTACGATATAAATTAGCTCAATTCCTGTTAAATCAACTGAATCATTGAAAGTATATTCAATTTCTTCATTGTGAGCTAAAGGACCTGGAATTACTTCATTTACCCAATTATTCTCATTAAATTTAAATCCGACAGGAATTTCAGATAAAGGTTCAGAGCCAAAGTTTTTAACCTTAATGGTAACCGGTTCTATACCAAGCAACATACCACTTTGAGGAGATATTATTTCGGTTACACCGGCATCTATTGGTGGCGGTGGTTCACATGAGGAGTAGCCAATATCACCACCTGTAGGATTAGGCCCATCTGCAAAAATAAAATTATCATCAGCATCATAAACTTCGTAAAAACATTCCTCAGGCCAACCGCCTTCAGTCCATACAGCGCTTAGGAAAGCTTCATCCTGAACGAGGAATTCAATTGTTTCAGGACCATATCCTGAGGCTAAAGTAGCGTTTACAAATTCAACACCATCACCGAATATTTGAACGTATCCACCATTCCAGCCATCACCATAGGTATCCCACATAGTGATTGAATAATTGCACCATTGCTCAGGATCAAGATTAGTAATTGTTTTATCAGCATAGTTGTTTTCAGGAAATTCATCACCAGGAAGAAGAACTTCAGCTTCAATATAATATTCACCAAATTCTGAGAAATTATAAGGAGTTATAAAAGTATATTCAATAGTTTCAGTAAATGAAACAGGGCCGGGACAATTTTCAACAAGCCATTCACCACCATTAACACGATACCTGACATCAAAGTTACTTTGAGTTTGTGCACCGTAATTTTTTATGCCTATAACAATATTTTCTATTCCGAGACCAAATCCTCCGTTTGGTTCGATAATCCCTGTTAGTTTGAGATCAAGTACCCAACACCACACTGCAAAACCACCTTCAACACCAAAAACAGTTTCGTTTTGGATAATTCCGAGTAAAGTCCACAAACCCGGTGCATAAGTATCAAAAGCAGCGAGGCCACCGGCAATGCCGGTACCTGTATAACTATATTCTATTGCATCAAAAGTAACTCCGGTTTCAGCACCTGTTTCAGGATCAATTTGAACAATAACAGTCTGGCTTGCACCACCTGACTGAGCAAAACCATAAAGCCATTGTTCGCCCAAAGAAAATAATCTTGCAAATCCGTAATAACTTGAATATTCTCCACAATTGAATTGATTAAGAATACCGCCTGAACGATCATAAAGTGTGATAGGATCGCTCCAGTTATTTCCCCAGAAAGCATCAAATTCAGGATCGTATGCACAAGCCCTTGTAGCAACAGCCGCCGTTAATGTACTGATTAAAACACCTGATTGTCCATAAAAGTCCATTTCATATAATGCTGTGTTTGCTGCAGCACCATAGAAATAAGTACCATCATATGCCAGGTCTCTTACGGCTGCTTCACCCGGTACAGGGAATGCTCCCAGAAAAGTACCATCCATTTCATAGCAAAAAAATCCATCACCATTCCATTTTGAGGTGTATATGTACTCTCCGTTTGTTTCTATACCTGCCTCCCCCGAACAATCTCCGCAAGGAAATTGAAATTGTTCTTCAAAGAGGTCATCGGTGAAATTTGTTGCTTGTGGATTTGTTTTTGCATTGAGATCAATATCTGAATTGCTTTGAGCAAAAAGAATTGATGATAAGATTATCATCAGACAAATTAAAGTTGTAAATTTTTTCATAATGATTGTTGATTTAGGGTTACGGGGTTCGGGTTGCGGGTTGCGGGTTGCAGGATTAATTCCTCATATTTCGGGATTA
Organism: Bacteroidales bacterium; assembly: GCA_016342645.1. GTDB lineage: Bacteria > Bacteroidota > Bacteroidia > Bacteroidales > JAEINX01 > JAEINX01. Next base: position 10,111 of record JAEINX010000087.1, read on the forward strand.
GCGTAGAGACAAGGCATGCCTTGTCTCTACATTTGCGAAAAAGGAAATCATTTAATAGAATTTTATTTACAGATAATAAAAATCTGCTTTCATTTGATAGAATTAGGGCATTAGGTGTAAAATTTTTGCTTACAGTCGATAAAAATAGTCTAAAGTTGGGGCTTGCAAGGCTAAAGCTGAGGCTTGCAATGCTAAAGCTGAGGCTTGCAAGGCTAAAGCTGAGGCTTGCAATGCTAAAGTTGGGACTTGCAACGTTAAAGTTGGGGCTTGCAATGCTAAAGCTGAGGCTTGCAACGCTAAAGTTGGGGCTTGCAATGCTCTGGCTATGACTTGCAGAGCTCGGGCTTTGGCTTACAAGGCTCGGTTTAAAGTATGTAAGTGTATAATTATAGCTGTCAGGCTTTGGCCAATTACTTAAAATGCTATTAGTGAAATATGTATTACACATTTTTCTACTTAATGAATCCATTTTATTACTTAATTTAAATTATTTCATTTAGTTTAAGATTAGGAAAATTTGAACCCAATAACATCCTTATTTATTTTGTTTTTTTCTTTAGGATGTAAAATTAAGTAATAATTTTTAAATAAACAAAATAATTTTAGATGTTTTTTTTAGCCTGAATAATTCGTAAAACTGTTAAAACAGTTAATAATAAGAATCTTGGGTATTTTGTAGCCCACGACTTAAGTCGTGGGTTACTAAAAAGAAATGCCTGTGTTTTAACCATTTTAATGGTTTTTTAATAATTTTATGAATTAATCAAGTTAGGCTGTTGGATAGAGGTCGGGAGTTGGGTTTAAATCAACAAACTTATTGCTAAACATTTAGTTGACATTACTTCTAAAACGGCAATATTAAGCGTGAAAATTCTTCATGGTGGACAAGCTTATGTTTCACATAAAAATATGCCTGAATATAAAGCAGCCAAGCTCGCCTACACCGAAGCATTTGACAAAAAACCAGTTCATGTTAGAAGCGGTGGAAACATCCCAATTATTTCACTTATTATTAATGTGAATTAATGTAAGCATTTATGCGGACTCCCACATTTTCTTTCAAATTATTATAGAAAAAATAATAATCTTGAACATGAAAAACGCCGCGAGGGAAAGCATCATTCGAAAATTGATCGACATTAGGTGTTGTAGCAATTAATGCACCCAATTCGTTAATACGAGCATCCGTAAAATTTACAGCTATTGAATCTATTTCACCATTTCCATTAAAAAAAGCAGCACCATGATTCATTTCTTTTGGTGCATATTCAATCGACCTTGTCCAATTTAACGGATTTACACATTGTGCTTCGGCTAATAATACCGGCGAATCCTTAGCATCTTCCGATTGAGTATTATAAGAAATAATAACTCCAATATCGTCGTCTTTTTCAGCCATTTTTATCCAGGAACATTGCGATAAGTCCTCTGAAGTAATTGAATATCCAATAAGATAAGCAGCAACAAGTTTTTCATTCAATTCATTATTATTGAAAAAATCTTTCATAATGTGTATTAAATTCATTGTACCCTGGCTATGGCCTGCCAAAATAAACGGGCGTCCGTTATTATAATTTTTCATATAATAATTGAATGCATCTTTTACATCAGCGTAACCAATTGAAAAATATTTATCTATTGTGTCCTGAGGCATAGTTAGCCCATCAAGAGACATTTGTCTGTAATAAGGAGCAAAAAAATTACATTGTTCCACAAATACTCCACCTTGTTTTTTAGTAACATTCTGAACCCTTGCTCTATTCTTTTCGTCTTCAATATCCATATTCAAATCTACAGTACCACTAAAAACAGTTGGATAAACATAAAAAACATCAACAGTTTTATCAATGCTATCCGGAATTGAAACCCAATTTTCAGAATTTTCATAATTAGGGTTTTGTTTGCTTAAAATCTTTCTATCTTCTTGGCAACCTATTAATAAAATTAATATTAATAGCGAAGAAAGGGACATTCTTTTTTTCATTTTTGGTTATTTTTTGTCAAGCTTCACATGAATCACTATGGAAAGATATTATTAAATTTTTGGCAAATATAGTAGTTTACTTCTATGACTTTGAAATTATTTTTTATGCTGAATAATACTTTTATATGCCGACCTCTAATAAATATGAGTGTTTTTTATTGCTTTAGTAACTTCTATATAGCATTATTCCTCTGAAAAAAACTTTAAATAAATAGGTCAGAGGGAACCTCCGTATAAATTTAATCATGCAAACAACGAACAGAAAAACCATTGTTTCGTCCAATATAATAGCGAAGCAGGCCGTTTTCATCATACTTAAGTTGCCTATACCATTTCAAACTATTGTTATAAGAACTCGATAACCAAAAATGTGCATGGGTTGTAATATGATCGAAGCTGCCATCCTCACATCTATATCCAGCGGGGAGAATTGTAAAATCGTATAAATCGGTTCCGGAGTTTTGGTACCAATTTGTCAATGATTTCAATTTTTTTCCGGCATCATAACCTCTCCATCCGGTATTATTCCAAACTGAATTTCCTACCGGATATTGGCTATCAACTGTCCCTTCGAGTGTTTTCCATTCATTATCTGTAGCGATATGCCAATTTTCGGGACATATTCCCTGAACTCCTTGTGTTGTTTCGTACTGCATCATTTCTTGCCATTGGTATAATCCACCGTAAGTTTCACAATTTGCAGGGTCATTATCATAGCAATATTTCTCAATCACTCCATTGTCGCCTTGGCTGTTATTTCCATTAATAATTTGACCTATATTTATATTCTCGGCCATCCAGCATTGATTGGTAATTAAAACGGTATTATAATTTTGTCCATCACGAGGATCGGTAAACGGATCACCGCATTGCCATTGTACTTCTTCTTCAGTTGTAAAACTCCAAACATTTCCTTCGCTTGTATTACTATGATCATCGTGAGCTATAATTTTCCAAAAATATTCAGTATTGTAATCTAATGTTCCTGGATCATAAGTTGTTTCAGTCTGGCCTGATGCTATAAGTGGAGGAATAGCTTCTGTTCCAAAATAAATATCATAAGTCAAGGGGTCTCCTTCCGGATCGCTACATATCCACGAAATATCAGCTTCTGTGGATTGATTTATTGCTCCGTCTTCAGGATTTGGAGATGATGGTGGTTCAGGTGCTTGATTTATTGCGGGATAAATTAATTCGGCATCACTATTCATTTTAACAAGATAACCTTCGCCGGGATTACAATCACCTATACCGTTAACCCAATTTGGGCCAATTTTTCTTAACATGTTTCCTTCCGAATCCCTAACAAAATCAAGGTTTTCGCCAATGATGGTTTCAAAAGAAATCAACGCATCCAAAGAGGTTTCAGGAAAATAACTTATAAACTGATAGCCAGTTTCCAACTGAATCGGACTTACAGGATCAATTGCATTGCCAATAATAGTGAATGAATCTTCGCTTAACATTCTAACAAGATAACCTTGATCAACAGTCCAGTTACCAATTCCATTAATCCAATTAGGCCCGATTTTTCTTAGCATATTTCCTTCCGAATCCCTAACAAAATCAAGATTTTCATTTAATAATACCGAAGCCATAACTATTAACATGTCAGGATTTTCAGCAATGATATGAGAAGAAATAAAACTATATGCTTCCGGCAGTTCTATTTGCTGTTCACCTTTTGAAGAATCTTTTGTGTCTTTCTGCTGCGAAAACACCTGTTGAGAAATGAGTAATGCTATAATTACTATTGTAGCTGTGTAAAATTTTTTCATAATAATTCAATAAATTTAGTTGTAAAATTATTGAAATTGCCTTTATAATGAAAATAATTTTGTTTATTTGAATAAAATTTGATTTATTCAAACATATTAATAGTTTGTATTTTGAATTACGCTGTAATAAATGTTTTTTTAATTTTAGTTACTATAGTTAGTTCATTATTTTTTAGTATAATTTTTTTTTCAAGCAGGCTGAACAACAAAACCAATAAATGGCTCGGATGGTTTATGGCAGCTTCATTCTCTTATAATTGCTTATTGATAACATTATATCAAACAAATATCATATTTTCTTCCATGATTTTTATTATCTCAAATTCATCATCATTATTGATAATTCCATTTCTTTATTTTTATTTTAAAACCTTAACATCTGATAATATTGAAAAAAATAAGAATAAAATCATTCATTTTTTTCCTGCAATTATTTCATTTATAATCTTATCAATACTTTGTACTATTTACCCATTAAAGGAATTGGAATGGTGTTATCATTTGCCTGCTTCATACATTGAAGCTAATAATGAAATCAGCAGTTTAAATATTATAGTATTATTAATTCAAGATGTTCCATTTGCATTTCAACTTATAGTTTATGGTTTTTTATTTGCTAAATTGATATCAAAACACAGAAAAAATATTTTAGATAGGTTTGCAAATATTGAAAAGATTAATTTGTCTTGGTTTAAAACTTTTCTGATTTTTTACTCAATTTTTTGTATATTATTTCTGTTTTTATTTTTTATATTAAAAATTGATAATATAATTGCCGAGATTTATTTTAGCCTATTGAGTCTGTTTTATGTACTATTCTTTGGATATTTCGGAATAAAACAATTTGAAATATATACTGAAAATGTAAATTCAAAGATTATTACCCAAAAAGAAATTCAGGAAAATAGACATCAAAAGCCAAATGGTAAACAGAATCCATATACATTTTTAGAAAACCAGGAGAAACAAGCTGAGCTTAGTAAACAAATTAAAACACTATTTTATAATCAAAAACCTCATTTAGACGAAAACCTCTCATTGTCAGGCCTCGCAAAAATGTTAAATATCAATAAATCTTATTTGTCTGCTTTTTTCAATAAGGTATTAAAAACCAGCTTTTATTCTTACATTAACGAAAAAAGAATAGAAGCTTGTATAAAAATGTTTGAAAACCCTGAGTTTAAAAAATACTCTATCGAAGGAATTGCAAAACTTGCAGGTTTTTCTTCAAAGTCAACCTTTAATAATAATTTCAAGTCAAAAACAGGGCAAATACCGAGTATTTATAGAAAACGAATATATGATAAAGAAAAAAGGGGAGACAAAATGCCTCCCCCAGATGGTCCATAATAAATCGGTTTTATTTTACAGTAACTTTTTTAACAAAAGTTGAATTATCTGTATTAATTCTAAAGATATAAACTCCAGATTGGAATTCGGCTGTATTTACAAAAGTTTGCTCATTGTTAACTTCAACATTTAACACAACTTTTCCTAAGAAGTTAATAATTTGTATGTTTTTAATTATTTCGTTGGAAACAATATTTACTTTTTCAATGGCTGGATTAGGATAAATTGAAATTTCATTTTCAATATTTTCGATTCCGGTTGAAAGGTTTGTAATTTTTATCACACTGTATAAACCATCTACAGAAGGATATACATTTTGCATATAAGCTTCATTGTAAGGATCTGACATTTTATATTCGGCAATACTTGTTTTTTGAGAATTTGAGTTCCAGATTTTTAATTGTATTGGATTTCCGGCAATATAACCTTGACCTGAATTAATAATATTGAAAATTGCCAAATCGTTTTCAAAAACATTATTGGAATTTATTACAAGCGACCCTATCATTATTCCATCATCAAAAGCAGCAACCTCATCGCCAACTTGTAAGCCATCAATATAGATTGTGTAAACAATTTCGGCAGCATTTCCTCCTTCAAAAACAAAGTGAACAACTTCATTTTTATTTGCTGTTGAATTTGATAAATTAAAATCTTTGTTTTCAGTTTTTGCAGAAGAATATTCAAAGTTGGAATTTTGCTTTAAGCACCTGATTGAATGACCAGACGATTTCATAGGGTTTCCTCGAAATGTTTTATTTGAATTATAATAAAGAAGGCGAGCCCAAGCTGTTGTATTATTTTCGGTTGAAGACCAAAACTCGGCACTTGCCTCTATGTTGTTGAAAGTACCAAGATGGTAGCGATAACCTGCGGGCAAAGCTGTAAAACCAAAAAGGTCAGTTCCATTTGCATTCGGATACCAGCCCGAAGTGGATTTCAAATTCAACCCTGCATCGAAGCCTCTATATCCCGAACCATTCCAAATCGGGTCTCCAACAGGATATTGACTATCAACTGTACCTTCTAATATTTTCCATTCATCATCGGTAGGAATATACCAACCTTCAGGGCAAATACCTTGCACGCCCGGTGTAGTTGAATATTGCATCATTTCTTCCCATTGATATAAGCCTCCGTAAGCATTACAATTTGCAGTATTATTTTCGTAACAATATTTCTCAATTATACTATTGTTAGTCATTTCCTGAGTGCCGATTATCATTTCACCAACATTAAGGTTTTCAGCCATCCAGCACTGTTCTCCAATCAAAACAGTATTATAGGTTTGTCCATCGCGACTGTCAGTAAACGGCTCGCCGCATGATGAAGCTGGCCCGGGATAGATCAATTCATCGGGATTAATCATTTTTGCAAGATATCCCTCACCAGGGTTCATATCTCCGATACCATTTACCCACATAGGGCCTATTTTACGAAGCATACCGCCTGTTGAATTTCTTAAAAAGTCAAGATTACTTAGAATATCGGTAAATACATCTAATGCATTAAGAGGGTTTTCAGGTAAATAACTAATGAATTGATAACCTTCCACAAGCGAAACAGGTGTTTGTGGATCAATTACATCGCCTGTGATAATAAGTTCATCTGCATTATTCATTCGGAATAAATATCCTTCGGTTGTAATCCAATCACCAATTCCGTTTATCCACATAGGCCCAATTTTGCGAAGCATACTTCCATTTGAATTTCTTGCAAAATCAAGATTTGCCAATATGTTGTTACAAACCTCTTTGAAATCTGAATTTTCAGGAATCATTCGTGTGGAAACAAAACTATAGCCGGCCGGAAGTTCAATTAGCTGCTCTTGTCCGTTTGAATTAACAGTAATGTAATCGGTCTTTATTTCAGTATCTTGATTTGTTCCATCACTAACTGTTAATGATACTGTATAAATTCCGGGCTCATCATAAATCCATTCGGGGTTTTCTTCTTCGGAATCAATAGTTCCATCATTTTGGAAATCCCATTGCCAAGTAGTCGGGTTTCCTGATGAAAGGTCAGAAAACTGCACAATCAGTGGAGCAATGCCTTGGACAGGATCAGCGGAAAAATCAGCTTGAACCGGTTCCAAAACTATAATGTAATCCTCTTTTGTTTCAGTATCTTCATTTGTTCCATCACTAACAGTTAATGATACCGTATAAATTCCATGTTCATTATAAGTCCATTCGGGATTTTGCTCTTCTGAATCAATGATTCCATCATTATTGAAATCCCATTGCCAGTTTGTTGGCTCTCCTTCTGATAGGTCAGAAAATTGTACTATTAATGGAGCAATGCCTTCGACAGGATCAGCGGAGAAATCAGCTTGCACGGATTCCAGAACTGTAATGTAATCCTCTTTTGTTTCAGTATCTTGATTTGTTCCATCACTGACTGTTAAAGATACTGTATAAATTCCGGGCTCATCATAAATCCATTCGGGGTTTTGTTCTTCTGAATCAATTGTTCCATTATTATCGAAATCCCATTGCCAGCTTGTCGGGTTGCCGCTTGAAAGATCGGTAAATTGAATTGTTTCCCCTAAAATTATATCTATTGAAGAAGCTGTGAAATCTGCATTTAATGCAGGTGGCTGTTCATTATAAAGCATTTGAATTTCATTCTCAGACAAAGCTCTATCATACATCCTAATATCATCTATTTTTCCATCAAAAAATCTTCCTCCTGCTCCCCATCGGGAGATATTTAGATTGGGATTATTGTAATTTATTGTTGCGATCATAGTTGACTCATTTTGAAAAACTCCATCAATGTAAGTTTTTATTGATGTCCCGTCTTTTATGCAAACTACATAATCCCATTGGTTTAAATCAATAGTAAAATCAACACCTCCATCCGGGTACAGCCCAAAGACGAAATCGTTGCTGTTTTCGTGCGATTGAATTACCCAGTTATTAGGGTGGTTATTATCAATAAGAACTCTCCAACTATTTCCTATTGTTTCGCGATTTACCCACATTGAAATTGTGAAATCATTGTAATTAAACCAGTTTCCCATATCCATATAATTACTACTGCCGTCAAAATCATATGCATTATCGGGAATGCCGAATCTGTCGGTTGTAAGTGTTGCACCATAGTTTATTCCATGATGGCCATTGCCGCTGTAGTCGTCTGTATTTCCTGAAAAAGGATAATAAGCAATCAAACCTTGATTAATATCACCTTCAACATTAATATAATCAAGCTTAATTTCAATGTCAGAATTTACTCCATCACTAACCGTTAATGAGACTGAATAAATACCGGGCTCATCATAAGTCCATTCAGGGTTTTGTTCTTCAGAATCAATGCTGCCGTTATTATTAAAATCCCATTGCCAAGAAGAAATATCACCGATAGATAAATCGGTAAATTGAACATTTAAGGGATTAATTCCCGTTAA
>JAEINX010000088.1 GCA_016342645.1 Bacteroidales bacterium
TGCTTTCATGTTTTTTCCGTTAAAGTTAATAATTTTTCAACTTAACTTGTGGTCTTATTTTTGGGGAGTATTATATAGGGATAAAATATTTGCGGCAATTAAAATACAAAAAATAAATCAAACAGTGAGTCCATTTGCAGGAATTTCTTTTGTAAATGATTGTTTTGAAAAATCAGGTATATGCAAACTTATTGATAAAGAACTTGGTAATAGGGTTTCTTTTTATGGTTATCAGTATAGTGAAATAATAAAAAATTTAACAAATGTATTTTTAAGCGGAGGAGATTGTGTAGAAGATATCGGCGACCACCTTGGTGAACACTTAAAAACTATCCCGGGCAATAATGTACCGAGCCCTGACACAGTTTTAAGAGGAATAAAAGAATTGTCCACCGAAAATACTGTTTACACTTCGGATAGGAACATTTCCTATAATTTCAATATAAATGAAAAATTAAACAGTCTGAATATTAAATCGTTAATACAAACAGGCCAACTGAGTCATGGAAAGTATTATGATTACGATTATGATAATCAAATAACCGAAAACAATAAATATAATGCAAAGTAAAAACATATAAAAAGAAAAAGGATGTTTTCCTGGAGTTGCTACAATTGAGGATAAAATAGTTTACATTGAAAACCGGGACGGCAATGCTAATGTTAAGTTTAAACAGGCAGAAACACTTCAATGTTCATACGAATTATTGCTTGAAGAAGGAGTTCGCATAAACCGTTCAAGAATGGATGCAGTATCTTATTCAAAAGAAATAATAAATGTGGTAGATAAATACAGTAAAAAGTTCTATATCAGAGCAAACAAATTTGAACATTTACTTGAACAAATAAAGGAAATAAAGAATTGGCAAAGTACAGAAAAAGAAGTGATCGAATATTATAATCAGCGTGGAGGAAGTGAAAAGATATTTGATATCATGAACAATGATTATGGTTGGAGTCATATGCCATTTTCCTTTTTGAACGAAAATGCAGCTTTTATGATTATTACAGCTATGATCAAGAACTTTTATAACTATTTTGTAGCATTGGTATCAAAGGTTTTTGCAGGGATTTACCCAACAACTCGGCTTAAGCGGTTTGTATTTCGATTTATCTCAGTATCGGGAAAATGGGTATATCAGGCACGGCAATGGGTTTTGAAATTTTAATCTATTTTGAAAAATATCTGCAACCTAAATGAGTTTTTTTGTATTTGGTGGATTTAAGGTATTTTTAAAATACAAAAGTTATAGGAATTTATTTAAGTGTTTTTCTGGCAAAAACAACATACCTGATGCCAATTTTCATTTTCACAATAATAAAATTTTTTTACAAATTTTCATTGTTAATCAATGCATATTTATATATTTTATTTACTTTTGAAAATAAAAGCAAATGAAATCAAAAATATTTTCAGCACTCGCCTGAATTACAAGGTTGGGTGTGGGAAACAAATTATAAAAAAAATGAAAAACCTAAAACTTATTTTTCAAAGTATTATTACAATTGTAATTATTTTTAGCCTATCGAATTGCACTCAGAAATCAAAAAAAATACCTAAAAACGCACCCGGTTTTGAAAGTTATATTTCGGGTTATACTTCTGATGTTATTTCGGTTGAAAGTAGTATTAAAGTGCTTTTGTCCTCGAATTCAGCTTACAATTCAGGTAAAACTGATCTGTCGGGAATGAAATTATTCGAGTTTTCACCAAAAATTAAAGGAAGCTCTCGATGGCTTAATAAATGGACAATAGAATTTGTTCCTGAGGAAAACCTTAAATCCGGTACAATTTATAAAGTTGATTTTAATTTTGCTAAATTAGAGAAAGTTCCTAAGAAATTGAAAATATTCAAATTTGATTTTCAGACAATAAAACAATCTTTTTCATTCGTTGAAAGGGGAATTAAATCGACCGAAGAAAGTAAAGATTTATGTACCCTGGAAGGAAGTATAATTTCGGCAGATGTAATCGATGAAGCAAATATTAAAAAAATTATTACTGCTAAATTAGATGGGGAAAATTTGAAAATAATTTGGGACACTGACAGCAAACCCAAAGAATTTAATTTTAGCATTGAAAATCTGAAACGAACAAAACAGAAACAAAAAATTGAAATTTTAATAAACGGGGAAAATGCCGGAATTGATTTTGAACAAAAAGAAATAGTAAATATGCTTCAGGGAGATGATTTCAAAGTTGTTGATGTTAAACGAATACAAGAGCCTTCACAGTCAATCAAAATATTCTTTTCAAATGCACTAAAATCCTCCCAAGACCTTACGGGCCTGATTAATTTATCACTTGGCAAAAAGATTCGATTGATAATTCAAGATAATGAAATTCAAGTTTATCCCGATGAAAGATTGACCGGCACGATAGAATTAAACATAGAGCCTGGTGTTCTTAGTGCCTTCGGAGAAAAAATTACCAAAAAATCTACTTATGAGATAAATTTTGATGAATTAAAACCTGCACTTAGATCTGTAAAAAGCGGAGTTATAATGCCTAATTCCAAAGAACTTATTTTCCCTTTTCAGGCGGTTAATTTAAAAGCTGTTGATCTGGAAATTATCAGGATTTTTGAAAATGATATTGCTCAGTTTCTGCAAGAAAATGAATTAAACGGTGCTTATGAATTGAATCGTGTAGCAAGGCCGATTTTCAGAAAAACAATAAGATTGGAATCAGATAATTCTGTTGGACTGAAAAATTGGAACACCTATTCTATTGATCTTGCAAAATTAATTAAACAAAAGGAGGGGGCTATTTACAGGCTGATTCTCAGCTTTCCAAAAGAATATTCAACTTATTCGTGTTTCGATGATAAAGACAATAAATCTATGCCGGAAATTACTGATTTTGAAAAATCTGACTTCGAAGATGAAAATAACTGGAACGGGCCGGGATATTTTTCATCATATTATTATCCAAACGGCTACAGTTGGCGTGAACGTGATAATCCCTGTGATGTTTCATATTATACTTCCGACAGAAATCTTTCACAAAACATTCTTGCCTCCGATCTTGGAATTATTGCCAAATCCAACTCTGATAATTCCATGCTATTTACTATCACAAATCTGAACACTTGTTTGCCGGTTCAAAACACAGAGCTTGAAATTTATAATTTTCAAAATCAATTAATGGAATCATTAAAAACCGACCAAAATGGTTTTGCAACAATCAATCTTGATAACAAACCGTTTTTATTAATTGCAAAAAAGGAAAAACAAAGAGGATATCTGCGTCTTGATGACGGTTCTTCGCTTTCGTTAAGCAATTTCGATGTTTCGGGCAGCAAAGTCAAAGATGGGCTTAAAGCCTATATTTATGGTGATCGTGGAGTTTGGAGGCCGGGAGATTCTTTGTTTATCACTTGCATTATTGAAGATAAAAACAATAAGCTTCCCGAAAACCATCCCGTCATTTTTGAATTATTTACGGCCCAAGGACAATTATATGACAGAATAAGCAAATCGAATGGCTTAAACGGTTTTTATTGTTTTAAAACAAAGACCGATCAGGAAGCCGAAACAGGAAATTGGACGGCAAAAATTAAAATCGGTGGAAATACTTTCTCAAAGAAAATCAAGATTGAAACCGTCAAACCAAATCGTTTGAAAATTGATTTAGATTTTGGAGAAAAAATAATCACCGCTTCAGAGGATACAATTATAGGAGATTTAAGTGTGAATTGGTTATTTGGGGCGGTTGCAAAAAACCTTAAAGTAAAAATTGATCTTAGCTTAAAAAATGATAAAACTGTTTTTAATGATTATAAAAAATTCACTTTTGTAAATCCTGCAAAACATTACTATTCCCAAGAAAAAACCATATTCGACGACAAGGTCAATGGTAAAGGCAAAGCCAAAGTTGTTATAGGCTTGTCAAAAAACAAAACCTCTCCCGGTATGTTAAAAGCACAGTTTTCGATTAAAGCTTTTGAAGAAGGTGGTGATTTCAGTATCGATAATTTCTCAATTCCCTACTCTCCTTATAAAAATTATATAGGCATTAAATTACCGAAAGCTTCAAAATCATATTACGAATTATTTCTTACCGATACTACTCACACAGTTGAAGTTGCAAGCCTTGATGAATTAGGAAAACCTGTTTCATTAGAAAATTTAAGCGTAAATATTTATAAGCTTGACTGGCATTGGTGGTGGAATTCAAGCGATGATGATGTTGCTTCATACATTAATCGAAGACAAACAAAAGCCGTGATCAAGAAAATAATTTCTACTAAAAACGGAAAAGGAAGTTTTGATTTTAAAATAAAATATCCTGAGTGGGGGAGATATTTTGTAGAAGTTTATGATCCCTCAAGCGGACATTCAGCCGGAAAAATTTTTTATATGGATTGGCCTGAATGGGTGGGCCGTTCAAACAGAAGTGACCCTGAATCGGCTTCTATGTTAAGCCTATCTTCAGACAAGCAGAAATATGATGTCGGCGAAACTGCAAAAATCACCTTTCCTTCGAGTAGTACCGGACGAGCTTTGATAAGCATAGAATCAGGTTCAAAAATAATTAAAACCGAATGGATAGAAACAGAAAAAAAAGAGACTCTTTACGAATTTGAGGTTACCGCCGAAATGGCTCCTAATATTTATGTAAATATCTCATTGGTACAACCTCATGCTCAAACGGCTAATGACTTACCGATACGTCTTTACGGCATCATAGCTGTCATGGTTGAGAATCCGGCAACGATACTTTATCCTACAATGGAAATGCCTTCAAAACTAAAACCCAAAGAAGAAGCCTCGTTAATTGTAGCTGAAAAAAACGGAAAAGCAATGACCTACACAATTGCAATAGTTGATGAGGGATTATTAGACCTTACGAATTTTAAAACCCCCGATCCATGGAAGGTTTTTTATGCCCGCGAAGCACTTGGGATAAAAACTTGGGATATGTACAATATGGTAATGGGTGCTTTTCAAGGGAAATTAGGGCAAATATTTGCTATTGGAGGCGATGAAAGCTTAAAGAAAGATGCTGCTAAAAAAGCAAATAGGTTTAAAGCTATGGTTAGATTTATGGGGCCTTTTAGTCTGCAAGCTGGCGAAAAACAAAAACATACTTTTAAAATTCCTAATTATATCGGTTCGGTTCGTACAATGGTTGTGGCCGGAAATTATGGTGCTTACGGTTCTGCTCAAAAAACTACTCCCGTAAAAACACCTTTAATGATACTTGCTACTTTGCCTCGGGTTCTTGGCCCTAACGAAACCGTAAAACTCCCCATCAATGTTTTCGCTATGGAAGAAAACATAAAAACGGTTGATTTACAATTAGAAATAAATGATTTCTTTACAACAGAGAAAAAATCAACAAATGTAACATTCACAGAAACCGGTGATAAGCTTGCATGGTTTGATCTGAAAGTTGTAAATAAAACCGGAATTGGGAAAGTAAAAGTAATTGCAGAATGCGGTAGCGAAAAATCAGAATATAATATTGAAATTGAGGTTAGAAATCCAAACCCACCGCGTACAGTCGTAGTTAATTCAGTATTGGAAGCCGGCAAAACATGGGAAGATACTTTCGATTTATTCGGATCGGAAGGCACAAATTCGGCAAACCTTGATATTTTCGGCACACCTCCTTTCGGTCTGGAAAAACGTTTGCAATATTTGCATAAATATCCATTCGGATGTTCCGAGCAAATTACTTCGGCAGTTTTTCCTCAGCTTTTTCTTGAAAATTTAATGGAAATTTCAAACGATGAAAAAATCTATATAAGTAAAAATATTGATATTGCTATTAATAAATTAAGATCATATCAAAGTTATAACGGTGGGATAAAATATTGGCCGACTTCACAAAAAACTAACGATTGGGTTACAAATTATGTCGGGCATTTTATGCTTGAAGCTGAGGAGAAAGGGTATAGTCTCCCAATTAATTTTAAAGAAAATTGGATCAAATACCAACAAAAAACTGCCGGCAATTGGAATCCTTATACAAAAGATTTCAGAGGGCATCATAAAAATTCAGACATGCTTCAAGCTTACAGGCTTTTTACTCTTGCTCTTGCAAACGAAGCTTTGCCGGGAGCCATGAACAGATTAAAAGAAATGCCCAAAATTTCACTTCAGGCACAGTGGTTATTAGCTGCGACTTACACTCTTAATGGACAGATTGAAACCGCACAAGATATCATAAGCAAAATTCCGACATTTTTGGATAATTATAGTGGGAGATATTATTATTATGGCTCTCAATTACGTGATGAATCAATAGTTTTATTGACCCTTAGTTTGATGAACGAAAAAGAAAAGGCCATAGCTTTGATGCAAAAAATTTCTAAAAATCTCAATAGTTCATCATGGTACAGCACTCAAACAACTGCTTTCAGCCTTGTGGCTTTGAGTACTTTTATTGGAAAAAAAGAAAAATCTACCGAACTTATTGAGTATTCTTACAGCGTCAATGATGAACCGGAAAAACAAATTAAATCACTCTTTACAACCTCACATATTAATATGGATGTTAGCGATGAAAAAAGCGGAAAAGTAAAAATAGCAAATACCGGAAAAAATACTCTTTATGCACAAATGACTTTGTCGGGGACACCAATAACGGGTGATACGGTTTTCGAGGAAAATAATCTTAAAATATCAGTTAAATACAAATATATGAACAACAAAAAAATTGATATTTCAAAGATCAGCCAGGGAACAGATTTTAAGGCAGAAGTAAGCATTAGTAATCCCGGACTTATGGGTTATTATGAAAACATGGCCCTAACACAAATTTTTCCTTCGGGTTGGGAAATTATTAATATGAGATTAAGCGATAGTTTTTCGAGTCAAACAAAAAGTACCCCAACTTATCAGGATATTCGTGACGACAGAATTTATACGTTTTTTGATATTAGAAAATCAAATACAAAAACCTTTGTTGTATTTCTAAATGCAACTTATTTAGGGAAGTTTTATTTTCCATCGGTAAGTTGTGAAGCCATGTATGACAATAACATAAGTGCCCGTATTCCGGGGAAATGGGTGGAAGTTGTTGAGGCTGGAAAGTAAAAACAGTATTTTAATTCTCACAAATGAAATACCTCTTTTTAAATAACCTTTATCAGCAACTTAGCAAAATAAATAAATAGAAAAATGAAATAAAAATATCACGAACATTTATAAATCAAAAAAAATTTACATAATGAAAACAAAAACATTTTTTTTATTAAGCACATTAGTTATTTTTTTAATCCTTTCCATTGTTAGTTCTTGTAAAAAGGACGATAATGATAATGGTAATGATAACGAATTAAAAAAGTTTACAATTAGTTTTAAGGATGGTTATATATTTGACTACGCTTGGGTCATTATTAATTCACCTGATGGAAACACTGTTATTGATTACAAAAAGGTTGAAGGAAACGTAAATCTGGATTTCGGAAAAATAGATGAAGAAAGCATTACCGTAACCACTATTAATGTTGATACAAGCTTTCTTAATGGACAAGAACGAAAATACATATTTATTAACTCCTATCTTACCTCTCCTTTGGGTGATTGGGTATTAAAGGGTGGCAATACTAATAATCAAATTTTGGGTTCCGCCGATTTAACGATGACTTACCCTAATGGAATCTACAATGAATATACCATAGGTACCTCAAACTCATGGTATTCTTCACATGTGGTTCCTAATGACCAAATCAATGAGCAGTTTGATGTTTATAATCTTGATGCAGGCAATAAATTTTCAATTTATGGAGCTGTACTTAATGATAATGGAGGTTATTGCAACTGGTTAATTGATCAGAATTTTCAATTAAATACTACAAATAATTATGAACTTGAACTCAACGAATCTTTAGATGTAAAAAATGCTTTTTCCAATAGGCCCTTAAATTATATATATTTATTGGGTTGTTGGAATCAACGCAACTCACAATTATTATTATATAATCAAATGAATTTGAATACTGCTTCGGGTGGTGAACATTTCCATGATATTATTTATCCATTTAACATTCCAATTTCTGAATTATATTTCGAGGGTTCCTATTATGATAACAATATTGAGTATTCGTTTGGTAAATTCTATAATATGTCGCAAGGCTTGCCCGATCAAATTGACATTCCGGAAATAGGAATTTCAGCCTCTTATAATGAGACAAATGATGAAATAACAAATATTCAAATTGATGGTACTGCTGACCAAATCGATGGATTTTGGTTTTATTTTTATAATAGTGATATAAGTCGTTTTATAATTTACTGGAATGTTTATGCTGATGTTAACTATTCCTCAATAAAAAGGCCGGTTTTACCACAGGAAATTATTAATAACATCGGTGAAAATATAAATATGTTAGAAGCATTCTATATTGAAATAATTGATTTTAATACTACCTCAAACCATAATGAAATAATCAATCGCTTTTTTATAGATGATATTCCTGATATGCAATTATGTGATGAATGTTTTTTTTCCACTTATTTGTTAAACCAAACTAAGAACACAAATATAAATTTCAATGAAAGAAGAATGCACAAAATACTAAATCTAAGATAATAATCATTTTTATAATTTTAAGTCAAAATTTTCCTAATATGAATAAATTACTGATTACCATAATTGGGGGTATCTATATTTGCCTTACAATCAATTTTTCACATGCACAAAAAGCACCTGCAGATAGAGGTAGTATTTTATACTCAGCTGGATTGAATTTTTCAGCCATTGGTGGTGATTTATATGAAAGTGGGAATGGAAAAATATTTTACTTACAAATTTCCCAAAGCTACGTACGTTTTTTGCAAGAGGGTTTAGGAGTAGGATCAAAAGTGATTTTCGGATACCAAAAACAAGACAGGAGTTCGTTAGTTTCATTTGCAGGAGGGCCGCAACTTGTTTATTATATATGCTCTAATTATCAGCCTAAAGTAATTAAAGGAAAAGTATATCCTTTCATAAGCACTTCAGCTCTGTACGAAGTAGGGAATTATAAGGAAAACAGGGGCACACAACTCGATCAAGGATTTATTTTTTCACTTGGAGGGGGTATGTCAGTAATGCTTACAAATTCGGTCGGACTTAATTTTGAGGCAGCATATCAATTAGAGAAACGTGAAGGGCAATCAGGGAATTTTATTAATTTTATTATTGGAATTGTTGCTTTTCTTTAGTTTCTGACCTAATAACTTAAAAAAAAATCAGAATAACATATGAATAAATATTTAATAAACTTAACACTTATGAATAGAAATAATTCATTTATAATATTTATAATTATAGTATTAGCAAGCAATTTACATGCACAAGTTAATGACTTATCAAAATTAAATACTCTTCCAAAAAATGGACTAATAAAATTAATAAATGGCAATGAAATTGGTTTTAATAAATTTAAATTTCAAAATGACACCGTTTTCATACATAACAATAAAAATGTTAGACAAAAGATTCCTGTTAAAAACATTTATACGGTTACCAAAAAAGGCAATTATTCCTTAACCGGAACATTAAGTTGTGCTGCCGGAGGTTTAATTGGTGCAGTTATTGGAACATCAGGCGAGAAATATAGATTTCAGGAAAAAAAAGAAGAATACATTATTGGTGTTACAATTGCTTGCGGAATTTTTGGTGGAATTATTGGGGCCTTAATAAAAAGAGAAAAAGTAATTTATCAGAGGAATAATTCTGATTTTGGAATTAATTCAATAATAATAAATCCTATATGGATTCCTACAGTTATTGAGAATTTTGGAAACTCCGGAAATGTAAACAATCCGGTTCTAATGATTGGAGTTAATATAAAAATTTAAACTCTATTACCATAATTATGCGATAATCTTTTCGATATTAAGTTTATATGTAATTTTATTAGGAAAAAGCTATTCTCTTTGGATTTGCATTTTCAATAAAATCTTATTTCAATTCACGAATCCTTCACCTCAGTTTTTGACCTCAGATGTTGCAAAAAAAAACGTAATTCGCCGTAAGTAACTTTTTCGCCAAGATCTGCTTTAGCCTCGCCGAGAAGCATTGTTTCATTATTTTGATAATAATCAGAGATAAGTTTTACTTTCTCAGCACTTACAATCTCATCAATAGAGATTTCTCCTGTGCCAACAAAATATGCCAGATGCCCTTCAATAGTAGATACAGCCAATTGCCTTTCCTTCGCAATATTTTCAATATTTTTTCCTTCCTTCCACAGTTCAAAGCTAATTTGCTTAGTGCTTTTTCTGGGGGCCTTGATAGGAATTTCGGGTTCAATAGAAGCAATGGATTCCATATTATTTTCTTTGCGATAAGCAATTATCATTTCAAGCAATTCGTTACCAAACATTTCTGATTTCTTTTTCCCAAGGCCTTTGATTGCTTTTAATGAATGAAAGCTCATAGGTAGCTTGGCACTCAACTCCCTCATTGTTTTCAGCTGTAAAACCATATAAACCTCCCAATTATTTTCTTCGGCTTTGGCATCCCGCCAGGCTTTTAGCAGCTTGTAGAAATCAGGATTAACAATATCGGTGCTAACTACTTCCCTTGATTTTTTTCTTTTTGGTTTCATTGTGTTATCATCAAGAGAAGCTTGGGCTCTTGCCTCCATATAATCTTTCACCACAAAACTTTTTCGGCATGCTTGCAAACAAGAATGTTTGAAAAATGCCTCCTTATTCAATTTATTTAGCACATCTTTGACTGATTTACGTATTGCTTTATTGTCAGTTTCTATCGAAATATTTTCTATTTTCTCTACTACTAATTCTTTAATTTTTCCGGAAAAATAAACACTTGCTTTTTGTATTCTTTCCCGTAAAGCCTCATCTTTTTCCACATCAATCTCTTTTGAAAAAAAATTCAAGAGCTGCTTACGAAATTTCGCCGAAACATCTATTATCTCATCTTTTACTTTATTGTTAATTTCAATAAAAATTGTTCTTGGATTTCCCTGTAAGCTACCCGAATTTTCCTTCATTAATTTAAGGAAATAAAAAATATATTTTTGCAATTCATTAAAATCAAATAAGTCGGAAAGCAGATGTTGTTTAAAGGCTGTTTTTGATTTTTCAAGTTCAGCATTATTAGGTTGATTTTCTTCAAAATGCTTAGTGAAGGTCTCAACCGTTCTATTATGTTTCACGCTATGTTTCTGAAAAGGAGTACTCAAAACAAGGCCTTCCAGCGATTTACAGCGACTTAGTGCAACATAAACTTGTCCGTGAGTAAAAGCAGCCTGAACATCAATAATGGCTTTCTCAAAAGTCAATCCCTGACTTTTATGTATAGTAATCGCCCAAGCGAGTTTTAGGGGTAATTGTGTAAAAGTACCCTCGACTGTTTCTTTTATTTCTTTTGTTTCGTCATCAAGCTCATACTTCATTTTTTGCCATTCTAAGGGCACAACGTTTATTGCTTGCCCATCACCCTCACAATTCACCAAAACAATATCCTTATCAATTTTACTAATAGTTCCTATTTTACCATTGTAAAATTTTTTATCCGCCTCAGGATCATTTTTAACAAACATCACTTGCGCCCCTGTTTTTAGCTCCAATTCAAAGTCGGTCGGAAAAATGTATTCGGGGAAATTACCTGTAACTTCTGCCTTAAAATTATGAATATTCTTCTTTAAACGTTCTAATTTAGAATCATTTATTTCCTTTGCTTTGGCATTGTGGGTAGTAAGAATTATGTGGCCTGAATTATCGGGATAATAATCAGGTTTAAATCTTTTATTTAGCTCATCAATAACAGCCTGGTCAATTTTATTGTCACGAATACTATTAAGCAAATTTATAAAATGTTCGTCTTTTTGGCGGTAAACATGTTGCAGTTCAACACTTACATAATCCGTTTGTTGCAATGCCTTGCTACTAAAGAAGAAAGGTGTTTCATAATATTTCCGAAGCAGAATATATTCATCATTTTTCACCACAGGAGCAAGTTGCTGCAGGTCGCCAATCATTAACAATTGAACACCGCCAAAAGGAAGGTTTCTGTTTCTAAACCTTCGTAAAGTATTGTCAATACCGTCCAACAAATCGGCTCTCACCATGCTTATTTCATCAATAATCAATAAATCCATACTTTTGATGATATTTATTTTCTCTTTGCTGAAGCGATTAATTTTTGGTTTGCTTTCCTGATTCTGAAATTCAGATGTTTTATAGTCCGGCAGTTGGGGGCCAAAAGAAAGCTGAAAAAAGGAATGAATTGTAACTCCCGCAGCATTGATAGCTGCTACACCGGTTGGTGCAACAACAATCATTCGTTTGGGTAAATGTTTTTTAAGCTTATGTAAAAATGTAGTTTTTCCGGTTCCCGCTTTTCCCGTTAAGAAAATATTTTTCCCTGTAAACTGCACAAAATCGTAAGCAAGTTGTAGTTGAGGATTATTATGAATTTCCATAATGATTAATAAAAGATGTATAAAATTACGAATAAAATTATTAACAGCAAGACATTGATTTGACTAGAATATTACATTTAAAGGTTCACATAAATTCATCAATCTAATTATCAATAATATATTTATAGTGATGGATAAATGAAATTAAATTTATTTTTTCTTATTTTGTAAAAATCATCTTATTTTCATAAAAAAAGCCTGAATACAAAAGTATTCAGGCTTTTTTTTAAATAATATTTCTATTAATAGAATAATAACCTATTATCTTTTATTTCGGCTTTCTTTTCTAAAGCTCTGTAAACATAGTTATTATCTACTCTTGATTTAAATCTGCCTGTCAATCTGTTTTTAATTGCCAAAGTATCGTCAATTGGTTTTGCATCAATAATTGAGTCAACCTGAATTATAAAAGTTCCTCCTTTACCGTTAATCGGTTTCGACATTTCACCTTGTTTAAGAGTAAATATTTCTCCAATTACTTCATTTTCTCGTCCAAAACCCTGTATATTACGTGAGTAAAAGTTAATGGTATTTATTGTGTCAACTTTACCGTCTAATTCTTTTGCAATTTGATTTATGTCATTTGATGTTATCGCATTCATTTTTTCGAGGAGCATTGCTGTTTTCTTTTCATTTAAAACCAGAGGCTTCATACGTTCTTTTGCTTGTTCGATGGGCATAGTGCCTTTTTCCCTTACTTCACTAACGGCAGCAATCACATAACTGTTATCAAAATCAAATATCGGAGAAACATCACCCAATTTTGTTCTGTCGAAAAACGACCATCGGATAACTCCTCTCGGATTATCAAGTCCGGGGATGGAGTTTTGCATTTCTTTTACATCATCAGCCGACCTTTTATTTAGTTTCTTGTCGGCTATTGATTTTTCAAAAGCTTCGAGGGTTGTACTTTCGCCGGCAAATTTACTTGCTTCGGTATAAACATTCTGAAAAGTTTTATTACTTGGTTCGATTGGGTGATCAATAATTGCAACTCTTACTTTTTTTGTAGGTTTTTGTTTGTCGTCAATTCTAATTATGTGATAACCATATCGTGTTTCAACAATTTTTACATCGCCATTTTTGCCTTCCAGTACTGCCTGATTAAAAGGATAAAGCATCGTTCCATCGGCAAACCAACCGAGATTACCCGAATTTTTTAATACAGAAGGATCATCAGAAATTTCAACTGCAATTTCTTCAAATCTTTCAGGTTTTGCCATAACAACAGCATACAAGCTATCGGCCATATTTTTTGCTTCTTCCTTTGTTCTTGTAACTTCCTCACTTACTCCATAAATATCTTTATGAGATATTAAAATATGAGTAGCTTTCATTGAGTCAGGCCTTTGCTGAATATCCATAAGTTTTGCGATATAATATGTATTGTTCTCAATATAAGGTTTTACTATGGCACCAACCGGAGAATTGAACATTATAGAATCTATTCGAAGCGATAATTCACCTTTTTTAAAGAAAGTGCTGTCATATCTGTTATTGGAATTTGCATTAACAAAATTTGGAACTTCTTCAATAGGTTTCTCAATTAATTCCCTGTAAATTTTTTGAACATCCTGTGAAATTAATCTTCTGTCGTCAGCCGAAGGTTTTACATCAAAAACAACATAATCAATGTCTCTCGAAGCTTCCTGTTCATATAAATGAATATTTTCTTCATAGAATTTTTTATAGTCGGCATCGGTGATTTCAACTAAGCTGTCAGGAATTGATTTAACATCGGAAGCCAGAATTCTGAGTTTTGCTTTGCGTAGGTTCAGGTCATTTTCTTTAGGAATGAAAGCTTTAGGAACATAATATCCTTTAGAAATGAGATTTTTATATTTTGTGCTTATCCTGTCGTCTTTTATTGCTTGCTCAAAATTCACCCATTGTTCAACGGCGTTTTGCTCCATTTGATCTAATTGTTTCAAATAGTCTAAAACCAATTGAGGATTATATTCGCCTGTTTGAGGGTCTTTGAAATACTGCAAAATATATCGGTGAGGAGTTTCACCCTGAACTTGTTCAAAAAGCTCATCGGGAGTAACTATTATTCCAATCTCATCATATTCTTTTCCAAGAATAATTTTATTCAACATATTATTCCAGATTGTTTGCTTAGCTGAAAAAACCTCAGCAGATGTAAGCTGTTCTTTTTTCTGGTTTTGTTTTATTGCATTTATATTTTGTTCAACTTTTTCGTTAAAGTCAATAGCCAGAATTTCTTCTCCGTCAATATCACCAATATAATTTACCTGACGTCTATTTCCGGGCTTAAAAAAATCACCTAAAACAAATGCAGCCAAAGCCACACCAATTACAATTACAAGTAGTCCTGATTTTTTCCTAATTTGTCCTATTAAAGCCATATTATTATTTTAATATTTTTTACTTTTTTTGAGCGACAAAAGTACAACAGAAAATTAATGATTAAAAATAATTATAAGAAATTCTTGCTTTTAAAACAACAAGCCTAAAGATTTTAATGTTAATACTTTGTGTAATTCGTAATGATTAATGAAAACATTTTTTCAATTTTTTTTCAAAAAAAACATCAATTTTAATTCTTGTATTGTGCTTTTGGAGAGTAAACTTTAGACACCTACGCTGATGCTTCGGTTGCTAAACTTCAGCCTTTTCACCCCTCAAGTAATTTTATGTAAATTTTTTATTTACCACTGAGAAACACAGAGCACTAATAAGAGTTTCACAGAGAAAAAACCCAATAAAACTGTAAGCATCGTAGCACAAAAGTACTTTAGGCACTTTAAGTACTTCAAGTACTTATAACTTTCTTTTAAATATTGAACACCGATGAAGCGAAGCAAGTCCGTAGGATTAACGAATACCGATTTCAAATTTAAGCATTTCCCCACTTTTTCCTTTTAACTTTAGCTCTTAGCCTTTAGCCTTAAGGATACACCAAAACCCCCTCCCCATTCATCTTCACCAAAAACCCTTCTCCCGCATCACAATCACCAATACCATTAACCCAATTAGTTCCAATTTTCCTGATTGTTTCGCCATATGAATTTCTGATAAAATCCAAATCATCATTTAAAATACTGCTAAATGTCTCCAAGGCATTCAATGTTTCATTTGGTAAATAACTGACAAACTGATAACCGGTGATTAAACTAATAGGGGTTTGAGGATTAACTGTTTCTCCATCTATTATCAAAATATCTTCATTATTCATTTTAAAAAGATAGCCTTCCGTGCTAACCCAATCACCAATATTATTTACCCAATTACCGCCTATATTCAGAAGCGTTTCTCCCTGTGAGTTTCTTACAAAACCAAGATTATCGTTTAAATTATTTCCTAACACCTCAAGCAAATTTGGGTTTTCCGGTGAGCGGTTTGATGAAATAAATTGATAGCCTGTATTTAATTCAATTGACAGTGAATTACCTGGTAATACGTTGATATAATCTTCTTTTACAAAAGTATTTGTACTATCAGGTGTTCCTGCAGTTATTGTTAAGCTAACGGAATAAGTACCCGGTTCAGTATAAGTCCATGACGGGCTTTCTTCATAAGAATCAATAATACCATCATTATCAAAATCCCATTCATATTCCTGAATATTTCCAATTGAAAAATTGCAAAACTCTACCGTTAATGGCTGATTGCCTTCCTTAGTTGTGGTTGAAAAATTTGCAAGAACAGGTTCCTGCCCTTTTGCAGATGGATGAAACACCTCAAAAGTTGCCCCATAATCTGTAGAATGAAAAATGTATGTATGGGCATTCTGCCACAACATATTTATAAAATACATTACAATATATAATTCTCCGCTTTGTCTTCCTCCTGTTAGAGCGCAATTATTATAAAAATTATAATATTCTATTTGATTAAAAGTATTTGCAAAATTATTACTGAAATAAAGTTCTGATAAAGACCTATTAAATAGATACAATTCTCCTTCTTCAGTACCACTACTTATATAAATAATATTTGACTCATTAATTTTAAAGGAATTAAATATTTCTAAATTATCAAAATTATCATATGAAACAAGTAAATACAGAGTGTCGGGAATTGTATATGAACCAACAAGAATATATCCTAAATTTGAATTTACATTATCTACTTCTACATCTATTCTATTACCAAAGTACCCAAATAAATTGTGGTTGATAAAATTGTAACCGAAATCACCGCTATGTTTTGAACAACTTGAATAAATTTCACCCTCATTTCTCCCACTATTTAATAAGGGTTTAATACTATAATTTCTAAAAACCCATGATCCTTGTTGACCAAAATCGTATGAAATATATAATCCCTCTTCCATAGTTACATAATATACAACTCCAGATGTTTTATCAGCAACAATAGAAAAAGCATCATTTGCAATAATACTGTCCTTGCATATTGCAGTTTTCCCAAAATTCAAAGAATGGTAAATTCCCATACTAGTAGATGTTGTCCCTTTAAAGTATATCTCTCCAACTGCGGGTCCTCGGGTTATATAATTATCAGCAAGAGATAATTGGATTATTAACATGTATAATAAGATTAATAAATTTAGTCTTTTCAATTTTTACCTCCGTTTCTAATATAAATCATTTTTTTTGAAATTCTTTTATTATTTATTTTTATTGTGTAGAAATAAATACCGTCAGACACAAAATTACCGTAACTATCACTTCCGTTCCAGTCAACAAAATGTTCACCCTGCTTTAAATTTGTATTTAGTAGCATTTTAACTCTTTGTCCGTAAATATTATATATAGTCAACTCTACTTTACTATCTTTTTCAATATTAAAATATATTCTTGTTTCATTACTAAAAGGATTTGGAATATTTTGATTTAATGAAAAATTATATATGTCTTCCCGATAAATTGGTGTTCCAACCTTATCTTCTTTTAATGAAAGAAGTAATTTAATTGTGTTTTCAACATGAGCTTTTGTTGATTTTGGCCTTAAATAACTTAATTTTCCATAAGTTGATTTAGTGTTTCCTGCCTCAAGATAGGTGTTTCCGATATTAATATTTTCTCTGATAATTATCATTTGTTCAAATTTAGTAAATAATCACACAACACAACCAAATAATTATTATATCCTACACAATCCAGCAGCGAAGCACAAAAAATCACCAATCACTATTCTCTAATCACCAATCACTATTCCTATCCTCAGGCATTTCCATACTTTTTCCTTTGTACTTTGAATTTTAGCCATTAGCCTTTTTCCCACAAAGTTATAAAATATTTAATCAATGATTAATGTTTTACCCGGTATATTAAAACGTAGCCATAAATATTACTCGAATGCGTTGAAATGCCATATGAACGCCCTAAAATGTAACATGAACCCCCTAAAACGCTACATGAACCCCCTAAAACGTTGCATGAATGCCCTAAAATGCTATATGAACCCCCTAAAACGCTATATGAACGCCCTGAAATGTTACATGAACGCCCTAAAATGCTGCATGAACGCCCTGAAATGCTACATGAACACCCTAAAACGCTGCATGAACACCCTGAAATGCTGCATTAATCCCCTAAAACGCTACATGAACGCCCTGAAATACTGCATGAAATATATAAGAAACATCGGTCAAAGGCAAAAGTTGTATTCCGTAAAGATCCCGTAATTCTCAATCAACTCGAAATAGACGGAAGAATTCCGACTAAATATATTAATTACATCGAAATAGTACGTAAATTCTACTCCGTTCTACTAGCAGACGAAAGTCTGCAACAACGCTTGCTCTACCTAAAAATTACTCTCGAAGTTTTAAGTCAGGCAAATAGCCAACTATCGGAAGTCGAACAAGCCCAGGCCGATTATATACGCGAATCCGGCGAAACCCAGCAAGCCACCGAAGCCAAAGACGATGCCTTCGAAACCCTCGACGAATGGATGTACGATTTCAAATTAGTAGCACGCATCGCCCTCGCCGACAAACCGCAATTGTTAGAAGTACTTGGCTTTTTTG
>JAEINX010000089.1 GCA_016342645.1 Bacteroidales bacterium
GGAGATTGTTTTGAAATTATTTGTTCTACTAAAGTAGTTCTTTTTTTCTTTCCAGACCCTCAAAATAAATTTTAGCCCCGGAAACCCTGTCAATCCCAAGATCAAAAATTATTTATATATTTGAACTGATTTTTTAACCTGAGTAACCATAATATGGTAGAAATGTTTTAAAAATAAAATTCGATTAATAATAATTGAAGAAAAAAATGAAAACAAATGTTAATTACCGGAAAGCGAATAAACTGATAAAAATGGTTTATTTATTACTTGGTATATTATTCATTATACCACAAATCTCATTTTCTCAAAAAGAAAATAAATTTGATAGAAGGAAATTGATGCACCACGAAGTGCCAAATGACAAATATGTTCCGGTTTCGCGAGAAAGTATGGAAAAATCTCCTGCCTATAAATTTAAAAACAGAAACATCTTCACAACTCAGGTTAATGTTGATGAAAATGGAAACAACATAGTTGGAGATGCTGCTAATGAACCGTCTATTGCTTTCGACCCGAACGATCCCAATAGAATTGTTATGGGCTGGCGCCAATTTGATAATATTAATAATGACTTCAGGCAAGCCGGTTATGGCTATTCTACTGATAGAGGCCAAAGCTGGACTTTCCCGGGGGTTATTGAGCCGGGGGTTTTCCGTTCCGATCCGGTACTTGACTTTGATGCAGATGGAAACTTCTATTATAATAGTCTAACTGTTAATTTTTATACCGGTTATGAGTGTACTGTTTACCGAATTCTTGACGGAGGTGTTGAGTGGGACAACGGTGTTTATGCGTATGGAGGAGATAAACAATGGATGACAACTGATAAAACTAATGGAATAGGTGCAAGAAATAATTATGCGTACTGGACATCTTTTAATAGTAGTTGTTCTCCCGGATTTTTTACTCGTTCTATTGATGGGGGAAACAGTTTTCAGAGTTGTGTTGAGGTTTCAGGAGACCCTTGTTGGGGAACACTTGCAGTTGGGCCGGAAGGAGAACTATTTATCGTAGGAGTAGGAAATCAAAATGATATCGTTGTAGCAAAATCGACTACTGCCCAAAATCCTGCAAATCCCGTATCATGGGATTCATATACATCTGTTGATCTTGATGGTGAACTTTCCGGCGGGTCGCTTATTAATCCCATCGGATTAATGGGGCAGGCATGGATTGATATTGATGTTTCAAACGGGCCCGGAAGAGGAAATGTTTATGTACTTGCATCGGTTGTACGTTTCTCAAATAGCGACCCTGCCGATGTTATGTTTGCAAAAAGTACAGATGGTGGACAAACATTTAGTTCACCAACCCGCATAAACACTGATGTTTCAACCAACAATTACCAATGGTTTGGAACCATGTCGGTTGCACCAAATGGACGCATTGATGTAATTTGGCTTGATACACGCGATGCTTCGGGAGGATCGAAATATTTTTCGGCTTTATACTATTCTTACTCCACCGATCAGGGCAAAACATGGTCGGAAAATGAAAAACTTTCAGAATTATTTGATCCGCACATCGGTTGGCCCCAACAGCAAAAATTGGGTGACTATTTCGATATGAAATCCGATAATGGTGGTGCTCACCTTGCCTGGGCCAATACTTTAAACGGAGGACAAGATGTTTACTACTCATATATTACATCAATAGCAACAGAAACAATTGAATTGAATGAAGGCTTTCAATTTATTTCATCGAATATTGATATGGAAGAAAATGACATGACTATGGTAATGGCCGAAGTATTAAATGATAATCTTGATTATGTTAGAAACTCTCTCGGCCAAACTTTACATAAAATCGGCCCAAACTGGGTAAATGGAATTGGAGACTGGATAGTTGAAGAAGGATATCTTGTGAAAATGTTTGCCAGCGATTCTTTTTCAATTAATGGCCTTGTTGTTGATCCCACAACTCCAATTGTTGTCGAAGCAGGTTTCCAATTTGTAAGTTATTATCCTGAAACTACAATGGATGCATTAATTGCATTTGAAACCATTCTTAATGATAATCTTGATTTTATTAGAAATTCACAAGGACAAACAATACGCAAAATCGGCCCGAATTGGGTAAACGGAATTGGTGATTGCTTCCCGGGTGAAGGTTATCTTGTTAAAATGCTTTCTGTGGGTGAGATTGTTTATCCAGCAATAGAAAAATAAATTGGCAAAAACTTAAAAGGCTTAAAAGATAGTTATTCAATGATTAAAAGTCGTTGAATGCTCACTCACAGGGTAACTCAAAGTTACCCTGTGAGTTTTCTCTAACCATCCGAATTCAGAACCCAGAATCCCGAAACCGGAATCCCCTATCTATCCCAAGATCAAAAATTATTCATACATTTGAGCAGATTTTATTAATCAAAGCAACCATAATATTGCAATGATGTCTTAAAATTATGAGTCAATTAATATAATTATAAATATAGGAAAAAATGAAAAAAAACCTAAACAATCGAAATGTAAATAAGCTCATGAATTTGGTTTATTTATTTCTTGGTATATTATTTATTATACCACAAATCTCTTTTTCTCAAAAAGGAAATAAATTTGATAAAAGGAAATCAATGCACCACGAAGTACCGAACGACAAATATGTTCCGGTATCGCGTGAAAGCATGGAAAAATCTCCTGCTTTTAAATTTAAAAGCAGAAACATTTTCACAAATCAAGTAAATGTTGATGAAAATGGTAACAACATAGTTGGAGATGCTGCTAACGAACCATCAATTGCTTTCGATCCTACTAATCCGAACAGGATTGTAATTGGCTGGCGTCAATTTGATAATATTAATAATGACTTCAGGCAAGCAGGTTATGGCTATTCTACTGATGCAGGGCAAAACTGGACTTTTCCCGGGGTTATTGATCCTGGAGTCTTCCGTTCCGATCCTGTTCTTGATTTCGACTCAGAAGGTAATTTCTATTATAACAGCTTAACTGTTGTTGGTGGAAATGATTATGTGTGTGATGTTTACAGAATTATGGACGGAGGTTATGAATGGGACGATGGAGTTTTTGCACAGGGAGGTGATAAACAATGGATGAGAATTGACAAAACTGATGGAATAGGTGCGGGAAACAATTATTCGTTCTGGACAGCTTGGTATAGTACTTGTTATCCGGGTTTTTTTACACGTTCAACAAACGGTGGTAACAGCTATGAAGACTGTGTTACAATTCCGGGGGACCCTCAATGGGGAACACTTGCAGTAGGGCCTGAGGGTGAATTATATATTGTAGGAGCAGGATATCAATATGATATTTTGGTAGCAAAATCTACAACTGCTCAAAACCCGGGCAATACTGTTTCATGGGATTCATATAATCCTGTTAATCTGGATGGTGAGCTTACCGGTTGGTCAAATGTTAATCCGGCGGGTTTAGTGGGTCAGGCATGGATTGATGTAGATGTTTCAAACGGCCCCGGACATGGCAATGTTTATGTTCTTGCTTCGGTTGAACGTTTTTCAAATAATGACCCTGCAGACGTAATGTTTGCAAAAAGTACAAATGGCGGACAAACATTTGGTTCACCAATCCGAATAAACACCGATGTTTCAACGAATAATTACCAATGGTTTGGAACAATGTCGGTTGCGCCAAACGGACGTATCGATGCAATTTGGCTTGATACACGTGATGCCACTGGAGGATCGCAATATTGGTCAGCTTTATATTATTCTTACTCCACTGATCAGGGTGAAACATGGTCTGAAAATGAAAAACTTTCAGAATCTTTCGATCCCCATGTTGGCTGGCCGCAACAGGAAAAAATGGGTGACTATTTCGATATGAAATCCGATAATGGTGGCGCTCATCTTGCATGGGCCAATACCTTAAACGGAGGACAGGATGTTTACTACTCATACATTACATCAACTGCAACAGAAACTATTGAATTAAACGAAGGTTTTCAATTTATATCTTCAAATATTGATATGGAAGAAAAAGATATGACTGTAGTAATGGCCGAAGTACTAAATGATAATCTTGATTTTGTGAGAAGTTCACAAGGTACAATGCTTAGGAAAATTGGTCCGAATTGGGTTAACGGTATAGGCGACTGGACTGTAGAAGAAGGCTACTTAGTGAAAATGAATGCCGATGATTCATTTACTATTGAGGGCGATGCAATTGATCCGTCAACACCGATTCAGGTAGTTGAAGGATTTCAATTCGTAAGTTATTTTCCTGATGATAACATGGATGCTCTGCTTGCTTTTGAAACTATCATTGGCGATGACCTTGATTTCATTAGAAATTCACAGGGATCGGTATTAAGAAAAATCGGCCCGAATTGGGTAAACGGTATTGGAGACTGTTATCCCGGCGAAGGTTATCTCGTAAAAATGACTGCCGAGGGTGAAATTGTTTATCCCACTGCCGCAAAGTCCAGTGCAAAAATTAAAGAAATTCCTACTCACTTCAATTTTAAAGGAGGAAATGCAGCCGATCCTGTTTTTACAATTTACATTACAGGTTTAGAAATTGGTGATGAAGTAGCTGCATATGATGGAGATATTTTAGTAGGTGCATGCAAAATTAGTTCAATGAAAGCCCTTGATAATGATCTTCCAGTTTTTAATACAATTAATAGCGGACAGGGATATATTCCCGGAAACCCGATTACTTTGAAAGTATGGTCGAATAATCAAATTAATAATGCTGATTTTACAATGGAAGAAGTTTTTGATTCTTATGAAGCTAATGTTTACCCTGAGGGGGACGGACAATATAGCCTTGTTAAAATTACAAAAGATGATTCAATTGTTGATGACAATGTTATTATTTTTCCAAATCCGGCTACTCATGAAATAAATATTTCTTCATCACAAACGATTAACAATATCTTAATTTTAAACAATTTAGGTCAAGTGGTTTATAAAGGTAAATCCGAAAAAATTAATACAAGCAATTTTAATTCGGGGATTTATATTGTCAGAATAAAAACCGATAAAGGAATAACAACAAAAAAGTTTAGCATTAAATAAATCGAATTTTTATAGAAAAATCAACAAAAAAGCTGCTCGAAAGGGTGGCTTTTTTTATAAAAAAATTAATCTTCAATATAAGTATAAATTCCATCCAAAATTTCAGATAAATCAAGATATATCAAATAACTTAATTCGCGTAATCCATTAGCCGAAAGTTCATTTATTTCCGGGAAATATTCTAAAATGAGCTTTTTAATACACGAATCGAGTTTGTTTTTAAAAGTTTCATAAAAAATTCGATATTCCTCATCTTCTTCTATTATTTGTATGGCTAACTCTCTTTTCTCAGGTCCGGCCAGATCAAGCAATTCCTGATTATGTTTTTTTCTTTGTGCTTCATCCTCTTTCTTTTTATTTAGAGGTGGTTTAATAAAACAATATTTATCGAATTTTGAATAATGATGGATCAGGTCATTAGTATCTTCAAAAATCTGGACGAAATCCCATTCACATTTTTTAAACAGTTTATTAATAAATTCATTTTTTATTATTTTTTTATCAGGGAAGTATTCAATAGTTTCATCAACTAACATCGTATTAAGCTTAACAGTAAATTTCTTTCTATCATCAAGCATTCGTTTGTATTCTGCCAGAACTTTTTCTCCCTCTCTGATATTCTCCAGAAAATCTTCAATGTTTTTATTCATATCTTTAATTTTATATAAATAGAAAGTTTAAAGTTAAGCATTTTTAAATAATTATGTAAAGTTAGAAATTCTTTAGAATTTTTATATTTGTGCATAAAAAAAACATTTTATGGAATCAAATAATATTTTATTTGCCTTTGGTTTGACGGTTTTTGCCGGATTAGCCACAGGAATCGGCAGTTTGATGGCCTTTCTTTCAAAAAAATTTAATCCCAAATTTTTAGCCGGTTCATTGGGGTTTTCAGCGGGTGTAATGATATATGTTTCCTTGGTTGAAATTTTTGTCAAAGCCAAAGACTCTCTAACTTTCTTATACGGAGCCAAAGATGGATATTGGTTTACGGTTTTGGCTTTTTTCGCAGGCATTGCTTTAATTGCAATTATTGATTATCTGGTTCCGTCTTATGAGAATCCTCATGAATTGAAAAGTCTAAAACTTGATACCTATAATAATTCAAAGGAAAAAAGACTAATGCGAATGGGGCTTTTTTCAGCATTAGCCATTGGAATTCATAATTTCCCGGAAGGATTAGCTACCTTTATTGGCGCTTTACAGGATCCTACTCTCGGAATTAGTATAGCATCAGCAATTGCAATTCATAATATTCCGGAAGGAATTGCGGTTTCTGTACCGATTTATTATGCTACAAAAAGCAGAAAAAAAGCTTTCTTCTATTCCTTTTCTTCAGGTTTAGCCGAACCGGTAGGCGCTTTGCTGGGTTATTTCTTACTTAGAAGTTTTTTCAATGATGCTGCATTCGGTGTCATTTTTGCAAGTGTTGCCGGAATAATGGTTTACATTTCTCTTGACGAATTATTACCAACCGCTGAAGAATACGGTGAGCATCATGTAGCAATAGCCGGCCTAATAGGCGGAATGATTATTATGGCATTAAGTTTAGTGCTATTCGCTTGATTTTTAAATTATTAAATATGCTGATTTTGTTTACTTTCAGATAATACTTAATTCACTTCAAAAACCCTTAAATAAGTAAACTTTTTTATTGACATATCTGCATATTTGCAATTATTTATATATTTGAGCAAATTTTGTTAATTAAGCAACCATAATATAATATAGATGTCTTATAAAAAAAATATTAATTATATCAAATATAACCAAGAAGCCCACAAGAAAAACTAATTTTAACACAAAGGATGGATGATTATCATTTAAATAAAACAATTTCTTATTTTGAAGTGTGGGTATATTTTTATGGAATTATTAGTAATCATCTGAACTTAAATTAAAACAATAATTTATGAAAAAAAATCTATTATTAATTTTATTTGCCTCTTTGTTTTGGCTTCCTAACTCAGCCCAAACAAGTTGGTGGGTAGATGACTTTAGCTCCGGCACAGGCTGGACATTAGATGATAACTGGGCAATAAACTCAGGGAAACTGAGATTTTATTGGAGCCCGACAATTACAAATTTTGATTTATCAGCCGTTTCACCAACAATCACCTTACATGAAAACGTTCAGGATTTAATTGTTAATCAATATCTTGATGTTTTTTCAACTGGAAGTGAATTCGCCGAAATTTATTTAGTTGTTGGAGATGACGAATATTTAATGTGGAGCTTTATGCTTACTGGAGCAAATTGGGGACAAGCTAATGGGACTGATATTGTGTTTGATATCAGCGAATATGGTGGCCAGGATGCCCAAATAAAATTCAGAACTTTTGGAGGAACTACCTACAATTGGAATTGGTGGGATATTTTTAATTTAACTATTACTGCATATTTTGACAGTGATCTATGTGTGAATAGCATAAGTGGTCCCGGAAATATTGATTTGAATGAAACCGGAACATGGGAAGTTGAAGTTAAAAACCTTGGTTTACAATCCCAATCGAACTTTACAATTGATCTTTATAATTGTAAAGAAGGCGATGCAATCGGCAGTTTATTGGTAACTGATGAATTGGCAACCGGTGAAATCGGTCTTTATGAATTTGAATGGACTGCTACCGAAGTTTGTAATACAGCTTTTTATGCAAATATACCAAACCCTGATGACTATGAGGCTAATAACACCTCAAGCGGAAATTTTCTTCGTGTTAATCCTAATGTTGAATTCGAACTTCTTGTTTGGGATAATGATAATGATATAGCAACTATTACCGATCCTGAAGTTGGAGATGTAATTCAACCTGAAGTTGGTATTACAAGAGCATTAGATGCAGCCGGTATTTCATATGAGTTATTCTCATACTTACCAAATGACCTCAGCGGTTACGATATAATTATCGCAACTCTGGGTTGCTATTGCCTTGGTTGAGGTGCCACCCCTCCTGGTATTGTAAATGCAGCAAACCAGACAAAACTTAATAATTATTTAGCTCAAGGTGGAAAATTATATTTAGAAGGCTCTGATATTGGATTTAGTTTAAACGGAACAGAATTGATGAGTAATCTTGGAATTGGATATGTTGGTCATGGCGGTGATTTTGAAGTTAATTCTTTAATTGGAAATCCGGGTTCTATGATGACTGATCTGGATTTTAATTATTTTGGTGGTGAAAGTCCTCATTATAGTGTTGACAGAATTGAAACTGCTTCATATAGCAGCGAATTATTGTTCGGTAGCGAAGATGATTTTGGTAGAATAATAGCTAATGAAACTACTGAGTTTAAAACTGTTTCTTCGAGTATTGTATTAGGTGCCATGGCAAATGGTGATTTCCTAAACTTAAAGCCTTACGTTATTAGTGAAATTGTTAATTATTTCCTTGATCTTGCTACTATGGAACAAATTATTAATTTAACCGAAGGTTTCCAATTTATTTCAACCAACGTTGAACCTCAAAATCCTGATATGGAAGTTGTAGTACAGGAAATATTGAATGATGATCTCGATTATATTAGAGACTCTGAAGGCTCTGTATTTCGTAAAATTGGCCCAAATTGGGTTAACGGAATAGGCGATTGGGTTGCAACTGAAGGTTACTTATTTAAAACAACAGCAGCAGGACAATTTACAGTAGTTGGTGATATGGTAGCTTATAATGAGCCAATTGAACTTGCCATAGGCTTCCAGTTTATAAGTTATTTGCCTGTAAATGTAATGGATGCATTAGAAGCATTTACTACTGTTTTAAATGATGATCTTGATTTTATTAGAAGTTCGAGTGGTGGTACTTTAAGAAAAATTGGCCCAAATTGGGTTAACGGAATTGGAAACTGTATCCCTGGCGAGGGATATCTCGTAAAAATGTTTGCCGAAGGTGAAATTATTTATCCCGAAGCTGCAAAATCAAGTAGCAAAATAAAGATTAACCCTTCACACTTCTCATTCGAAGGTGGAAACGCCGCGGATCCGGTTTATTCAATTTACATTGAAGGATTGGAAATTGGTGATGAAGTTGCTGCCTATGACGGTGATATTTTGGTTGGAGCGATGAAAATCACATCTGATAATTCCCTTGAAAATGAATTATCAGTATTCAGCACCTTAAACACAGGACTTGGCTTTGAAGCTGGTAATCCAATAATTTTAAAAGTATGGAACTCTATCTCGCAATCAATAGTTTCTGTTGAATTCTCCATGAGCGATCCGTATAATGAAGCTTATACAAATGAATTTTATCCTTATGGTGATGGCCGATATAGCATTATAAATGTTACTAAAAATTCTTCAGAAAATATTGAGGAAATTGTATCAGTTTATCCAAATCCATTTTCAAAAACTACTTCGATAAATTATATTGTTCAAGAAAACTCTAAAGTTATCATTGATATTTATAACCAACAAGGACAATTAGTTAAACAACTTGTTAATAAAAGCCAATCGACAGGTGTTTATAATGTTAACTGGAATGCTTCAGATGAAAGCGGTAATACGGTTAGTAAGGGTTTTTATTTTTACAAAATTAATATTGGAGAAAGAAACGAAATCGGGAAAATTATTTTATTATAATACCGTTTAGAAAGTACGTATTTTGAATGGATTTTGGCGTTGATATTTGTCAACGCCAAACTTAGAGAGGACGGAACTGGTGTTCCAACCGGTCTTCAAAACCGGTAACAGACGGATAAAACCGGCTGTGGCAGGTTCGATTCCTGCCCTCTCTGCTTTGTTTTTTTAATGTTTGAATTATGAAATTTAATATGGAAGAATTGAAAAACCTTCCTGCTGTTGATAAAATTTTACTAAATACCGAAATTAAATCTTTAATTGAGGAGCATAATCGTGAATTGCTTAGAATTTCTATTAATAAAAGCTTAGAATTTTTTAGAAATAAGATTAAAAACAAGGAATCCATTCCAACAATTGAGCAAATTATTGACAAAGTGAAATCGGATATTCAAAATATTACCAAAAAAAAATTATGTAGCATAATTAATGCAACTGGGATTGTAATTCATACAAATTTAGGGAGGTCGCCTTTTAATAATCAAATTATTAATGATGCTACCGATGTTTTAATCGGTTATAATAATTTAGAATTCGACTTAATAAAAGGACAAAGAGGCTCAAGAAATGCCCATCTTTCCGAAATTTTGAAATATCTCACCGGAGCCGAGGATGTTTTGATAGTTAATAATAATGCTGCTGCTCTGATGCTAATTCTCAGAACTTTTTCAAAAAACAGAGAAGCAATAGTTTCACGTGGCGAACTCATCGAAATTGGTGGGTCGTTCAGGCTTCCCGAAATTCTTGCTGCTTCGGATTGCATTATGAAAGAAGTTGGTACAACTAACAAAACCAAGACAAGTGATTACGAAAATAATATTAATGAAAATACAGCCATTTTATTAAAAGCACATACTTCAAACTATGTCGTTCAGGGATTCACTAAGGAAGTGAATTTAACAGAATTAGTTGCTTTGGGTAAAAAATACAATCTTCCGGTTGTTTATGATATGGGTTCTGGATTATTGAATAAAAAATCAATCGGCATTGTAAAAGATGAACCGGATGTAAAACAAACTTTATCTAAAGGGATTGACTTGGTTTGTTTTAGCGGCGACAAATTGCTTGGAGGGCCACAGGCCGGAATCATTGCCGGAAAAGCCGAATTGATTAGCAAATTAAAAAAAGAACCCATGACCCGTGCTTTAAGAGTTGGTAAACTTACTTTAGCTTTTTTAGAAGCAAGTTGCCAAAACTATCTTAATGAACAAAAACTTTTCAGAAATAACCCTGTTTTCAATATGTTGACAAAACCTTCTGATCAGTTGAAAAAAAGCGCTCAATTATTGGATGAGAAATTACAGCAATTTGATATAAAAACAAATATTGTTAAAAGTAAAGGACAATGTGGCGGAGGTTCATTGCCGGGCAAAGAAATTGATAGCTATTCTGTGAAAATTAATAAAGATGATCTTTCAAATAATGAAAGATCAAAATTTGCCGAACAAATGTATTTTAGGTTATTACAACATAAAAATCCGGTTCTCGGTGTATTGAAAAAAGGCGACATTTATTTTGACTTACTTACCGTTCCTGAAGAAAAAATTGTGAAAACGGCTGAAGTTATTAATGATGTTTATAAAGAACTGATTGTGGGATGAGACATCTAATAATGGGAACAGCGGGCCAT
The DNA here is from genome assembly GCA_016342645.1 of Bacteroidales bacterium. GTDB lineage: Bacteria > Bacteroidota > Bacteroidia > Bacteroidales > JAEINX01 > JAEINX01. The sequence continues at coordinate 11,203 of JAEINX010000089.1, forward strand.
GTCGATCATGGCAAAACAGCTTTAATCAAGGCTCTTACCGACATTGAATGTGATACTCATAAAGAAGAGAAAGAAAGAGGGATTACAATCAATCTTGGTTTTTCGCATCTTGATCTGCCATCAGGTGAGTCAATTGGAATTGTTGATGTTCCCGGTCATAAAGATTTTATCAAAACTATGGTTGCCGGTGCTTTCGGTATTGATATTGTTCTTCTCGTAATTGCTGCTGATAGCGGAGTTATGCCTCAAACAATAGAGCATTTAAATATTATTAAAATGCTCGGAATAAAAAATGCCATTGTTGCTTTGAACAAAGCCGATTTGGTAGATGAAGAAACTTTGGAATTGGCAAAAGAGGAGGTTGAAGAATTATTGAAAGATACTAACCTGAAAAATACACCAATAATTGGAGTTTCGTCTATTACAAACTTTGGAGTTAATGAATTAATTCAACTAATTGACCAACAAATTTTAAATATCCCTGAAAAAAATAAAGACGATTTTTTTAGATTGACAATCGACAGAATTTTTTCTGCAAAAGGTTTTGGAAGCATTGTAACAGGATCGGTTTTAAACGGAATGATAAAATCGGGGAAAGAAGTTTTTTTGTTACCGGAATTTAATAAAGTGAAAATCAGAAGCATACAAAGGCACGGTAAATCGGTTGAACAAGCTTTTTCGGGCGATAGAGCCGCTATTAATTTGACAGGCTTAAAAATTGATGATTTTAAAAGAGGCATGATTTTATCAGACAGAAAAGTAGATGAAACAAAGATGATTGATGCAAGTTTATCACTTTTCGAAAATGATATTCAACTCGATTTATGGACAAATGTGATCTTTCTGACAGGAACTTTTGAGTGTATGGCAAAAATCCATCTTCTTGATAAAGATATATTGAAAAATAATGAAACCGCAATTGTTCAAATACATTTGGAAAAACCATATATTTTACTTAATAAAGATAAATTTATAGTAAGAAATACTTCAAATGACATTACTTTGGGTGGTGGAACTATAATTGATGTTGACCCGCTTCATCATAAACGAAGAACCGCAAAACTTGTTGAGTCGCTTACTGAATTTGCCGAAGCCACTTTGAATTCCGATAAACTTCTCGACCTGATTAAATTAGAATTAAAAAAAGAAAACAAACCTTTATCTTTAAATGACATTTCAAAAAAGATAAAAAAACCTGTTTCAGAAATCAGAGATGAATGTGAAAATGATAACAATCAAGAAGTTATTATTTACAAATCATTGGATAAAGAAATTTTAATAAATAGTTTGAGTGATAAAGATTATTATAATAAAGTTGTTGAAATTATAAAACAATGGCATATAAAAAATCCCATTCTTGAAGAAGGTGTTGATGCAATGGCTTTTGCAGGAAAGCTTGGTTTAAGTTCACAAACCGGTAAAATTTATGTTGATGAATTAATAAAAAAGATTCATAACGATGGAATAATCAGGAAAGTTGGGAATACATGGGCATTGAAAGATCATTCAATAACTATAGATCAAAAAATGTTTGAACAACTTGAATGGTTGGAAAATGAAATTAAAAGATTTGAAAAGGAATTGCCTCTGAATTCCGAAATTGAACAAAATGCAAAGGCAAAAAACATTAGCAAGGATAGACTGAAAATGATGTTAAAATATCTTACCAAGACAAGAAAATTGTATTTCTTTGAAGGAGATTATATTCATTCAAAAATAGTTGATCTTGATAGAATTATTTTGTTAAAAGAGTTAAATATAAAAGAAAGAGGAATTAATGAAAAAGATTTTCGCCTTTTATTAAAATGCACTAAAAAGGTTTGTCAGACATTGCTTGGAATATTTTTGAATGAGGGTTTTGTGAGTAAAGAAACATTTTATATTCACATTACAGAAAAAGGCAGAAACGAAATAAATTAATAAAGAAAATGAAGACTATTGATGTAAAAGGCTTAAAATGCCCGCTTCCGTTGATTGAAACAAAAAAGGCTTTGAAACAATTGTCTGATGATGAGGTATTAAAAATTATCATTGATAATGAAATTTCTAAAAACAATGTTATCAGATTTTTAACTGACAATGGAATTAAACCGGAAATTTCAAAACGTGGAAATATTTTTGAAGTCTTAGTGAATCAGCATAATGTTGATTTGGAAAATGTTGACGCCGAAAAATATTGCATGATCGAAACACCTGAATCCAACAATTACATAATCGTTTTTGGAAAAGACCGATTAGGTGAAGGATCGGAGGATCTTGGTTTTGTACTTGCAGGAAGTTTGCTGAATACATTAAAAGAGATGGACAATCTGCCGACAAAAATAATTTTTATTAATTCAGGTATAAATTTGGTTTTAAAAGGATCACCAACATTACTGCCTCTAAAAGAATTAGAAAAATCGGGAGTTGAATTAATTGTTTGCGGTACCTGCCTGAATTATTTTAATAAAATTGATGAATTTGCAATCGGAAGAATTTCAGATATGTACGAAATTTTAGAAAGCATGACAAAAGCCGGAAAAGTAATTAATATTTAAACTGTACAGAAAATCCTTATTCTTAAATAAATCAAAAATCGTTAATCGGTGTTCGTTAATCGATATTCAAAGAAAAGGAATAGCAAAAAACATTTGTAAATGAAATATGACCTATTAAACCTTGTTGAGCAGGGTGGTTGTTCGGCAAAATTATCAGCTACCGAACTCAGAAAAGCTCTTGATGATTTACCAAAAGTTAAAAACGAAAATTTATTAGTTGATATTGAAACCCATGATGATGCAGGAGTTTATAAAATCAATGATGATTATGCAATAATTCAAACCACCGACTTTTTTCCACCGGTTTGCTCCGATGCCTATGACTTCGGCCAGATTGCTGCTGCAAATGCACTTAGCGACGTTTATGCGATGGGTGGACAGGTTCTGACTGCATTAAACATAGTAATGTTCCCCGCTAAATTACCGATGAAACTTTTAAAAGAAATTCTTTTAGGAGGGCATGATAAGGTTGTTGAGTCGGGTGGAGTAATTGTTGGGGGACACACAATTGCCGATGATATTCCAAAATACGGCCTCGCTGTCAGCGGATGGATTCACCCCGACAATATTATTACAAATTCGGGTGCAAAACCCGGTGATATTTTATTACTGACAAAACCACTTGGAACAGGAGTGGCAATTGCTGCAAAAAAAATTGAACTTGGAGGTATTGAAAATTATAATGATGCTGTAAAAACTATGAAACAATTAAATATGCACGCTTCCGAAATCATGGTAAATCATAAAGTGAAGTGCGCTACCGATATAACCGGTTTCGGATTGCTCGGGCATGCTTTAAAATTGGCTCAAGCAAGTAAAGTTTCTATAAAAATTAATTCTCGGCAAGTTCCTGCTTTAGGTAAAACTTTTGAACTGATTGATATGGGTTGTATTCCAGGAGCAGCTTTTCGTAATCTTGAATTTGTTGAAAACGAATGCCTTTTTGAAAAGTCTGTCGAATATAATTCAAAAATGCTTCTTGTTGATGCACAAACCTCCGGTGGTTTATTAATTTGTTCACCTCCCGGGGCAGTTGAATCTATGAAAGAAGAACTTATTGAAAATGGTTACGGACAAACATCAATTATTGGAGAGGTAGTTGATAAGGTTGATAAGTCGCTTTATATTAGTTGATTTAGTATATTCCTTGTTTTTTTCAACAAGTATATTTCAACCCCAAAAAAATTATTAGAACTGTTTTACTTCCCATTATAAGAATTGGAAATATAATAGTATTTGCAAGAAAAACATCTTGGAAAATAAAATAGTGGAAAATATTTTTTGTATTTTTACATTTTGAAAATTTGAAAACCACAATGCTCAATTATAAAATCAAATATAAAACAAATAATTTCATTAAACTATTATATGAAAAAAGAAATTATTAAGTCTTTAACCCAAAATTTTGAAGATTGTTCTTATATTACCAAGAGTGGCGTGAAATTTTGGTTTGCAAGAGAATTACAACATTTGTTGGGATATACCAAATGGGATAATTTTATTAAAGTAATTAATAAAGCAAAGACATCTTGCGAAGTCTCTGAGAATATTATTGAAGACCATTTTGCCGATGTCGGCAAAATGGTTACTATTGGCTCCGGTACGCAAAGAGAAATTAAAGATTTAATGCTTACAAGATACGCTTGTTATTTGGTTGCTCAAAATGGTGATTCCCAAAAAGAAGCCATAGCTTTTGCTCAAAACTACTTTGCTGTTCAAACTCGTAAAATTGAGCTTATTGAACAACGTATTAAAGATTGGGAACGTTTACAAGCAAGAACAAAATTATCATTGTCTGAAAAAGAATTAAGTACATTGATTTATGAACAAACAGGAAATGATAAAAATTTTGGCATAATTAGAAGTAAAGGAGACAAGGCTTTATTTGGTGGTTTAACTACCAGGCAAATGAAAACAAAATTAAGTATTCCACTAAACAGGCCTTTGGCAGATTATTTACCAACAATTACGATAAAAGCAAAAGACTTTGCTACTGAAATTACTGTTTTTAACACTAAAGAGAAAGGATTACATACAGAGAGAAAAATTTCTGCTGAACATATTGTAAATAATCGTTCTGTTAGACGTATTCTTTTAGAACGAGGCATTGCTCCGGAAAATTTGCCTGCTGAAGAAGATTTAAAAAAATTAGAAAGACGTGTAAAATCAGAAGAAAAGAAATTAGGTAAAAATCCTAAAACTTTAAAAGAATAAAAAAAGAAATATGGAAAAGCTAAGTATATCAATACAAAATGTCCTAAAATTTGTCTCTCAAGATGAGATAAATTCTTACCAAAATGAAATTGACAAACATTTTGAATCAATATTTCAAAAAACCGGAAAAGGCAATGATTTTCTAGGTTGGGTTGATCTTCCTTCGGAAATAGATGAAGAGTTAATAAAAAGTATCGAAGCCGATGCCAAACGAATTCGTGAAATGGCTGAGGTTTTTGTAGTAATTGGGATAGGTGGCTCATATTTAGGAGCAAGAGCGGTGATAGAAGCATTAAGTCATAGTTTTGAAGCTTTATTACCTGAGCGAAAAAACCCTTTGATTTTATATGCAGGCCAAAATATTAGTGAAGATTATTTAAGTGAACTTTTGGATATTCTTGATAAAAAAGACTATGCATTGACCGTGATTTCAAAATCAGGAACTACTACTGAACCTGCTTTGGCTTTTAGAATTTTAAAACAACATCTTGAAAATAAATACGGAATTGATGAAGTCCGAAAAAGAATAATTGCAATTACCGACAAGGAAAAAGGAGCATTAAAAGAACTTGCAACTCGTGAGAATTATTCAACCTATATTGTTCCTGATGATGTCGGAGGACGTTATTCGGTTTTAACACCGGTTGGTTTACTGCCGATTGCCGTTGCGGGATTTAATATCAGAAAATTAATTTCAGGTGCTTTAGAAATTCAGAAACATTGCAAACAAACCACTTCAATTGATGAAAATCCTGTTTCACTTTATGCTGCTACCCGAAACGCTCTTTATCAAAAAAATAAAACAATTGAAATAATGGTGAATTATCAACCTAATTTGTTTTATTTGACAGAGTGGTGGAAGCAATTATACGGCGAAAGCGAAGGAAAAGAAAATAAAGGAATTTTTCCGGCCGGGGTAAGTTTTACTACCGATTTGCATTCGATGGGACAATATATTCAGGAAGGACTGCGAAATATTTTTGAGACAGTAATTTCTGTAAAAAACTCAAAACGTGAACTTTTAATTCCCGAAACTGACGATAATCTGGATAAACTGAATTATCTTGCCGAAAAAAAAATTACCGAAGTCAATGAAATGGCTGAACTCGGAACAAGCATAGCTCATGTTGATGGGAATGTCCCGAACATAAAAATCTCAGTATCAAAAATAAATGAAAAAAATATTGGTAAATTGATATTTTTCTTTGAGATGGCTTGTGCTGTTAGCGGCTATATTCTTGATGTTAATCCGTTTGATCAGCCAGGTGTTGAAGCGTATAAAAAGAACATGTTTGCATTATTGAAAAAACCCGGATTCGAAAAAGAAAGTAAGGAGATTTGGCAAAGAATAAAATGAGTTTTTTTGATTTAATAAAAACACGCCAAAGTGTTCGCAAATACTCCGGCAAGCCTGTTGAAAGAGAGAAGATAGAAAAATGTATGGTAGCCGCACGATTGGCTCCTTCGGCCGGTAACAGCCAGCCATGGAAGTATGTGATTGTCGATGATTTTGAACTTAAAGAAAAAGTTGCAAAAGAGACTTACAGTAGCCTCGTAAAGTTCAATAAATTCGCTGAACAGGCTCCCGTAATTGTAGTTATTGTTATTGAAAAAGCTCCATTAGTAACTCAAATCGGAGCAATGATCAAAAAAAAGGAATTTAGTTTGATTGATATTGGAATTTCATCTGAACATTTTTGCCTTCAGGCTGCCGAACAAGGACTTGGAACTTGTATGCTCGGTTGGTTCAATGAAAAACCTATTAAAAAGCTTTTGAAAATTCCGAAAAACAAAACCATAGGTTTATTGATTTCTTTAGGTTATTCCGAAAGTGATTATAAATTACGGGATAAAATAAGAAAAGATACGGATAAGATTTTGAGTTATAATGAATATTAGGTTTAGAGGTTTATTCTTCTTCATCAACCATTTTCCCGTTTTTATATTCACCTAAAACTATTACATCTTTTATTTTTTCATATTCTTTTATTGCACTTAACATTTCTTTTTTATTATCTCTTCGGATTTTTATTCCGCTGTGGGATCCAATATTTCTGATCTCAATATAAAATCCATCTCTTAATTCCTTTGGTCTTGTCGGTGGTCTTCCCATAATTAAATTGGCTATAAATATATGTATTCTTCTCTATTCAAGTTATTTCGCTTTTGTTAACCGAAGTGTTTTTTGTTACACATTGTTTAAATTATTTTCGTTTCAAAATAACGAATCATTTTTTTTACAAACTTACATAAAAATTTTAAATTATACACAGACATATAAAAATCAAAGGCCACTGCTTTACGTTAGTATTAT
>JAEINX010000090.1 GCA_016342645.1 Bacteroidales bacterium
TGCTAAAAACGAAAGTGGACGCTACAGTAAATTTATGCCCAGATGGTTAGAAATTACAAATATCAAGTTGGGTTAATTTTTTTATTATTTAACTATATTGATAACCTTAAGAAGAAACCCTCTTACCATGTTCTTTATCAATAAGTTTGTATATACGTGATTTTTCAAAATAATCATTTACAAAAGAAATTCCTGCAAATGGACTCACTGTTTGATTTATTTTTTGTATTTTCATCTCTACAAGAATTGTTAATAACTTGGTTGCGGATTTAAGGCAATACTTAAATGTAACAAAACAGACATAAAATCGTCATATAAATACTTAATTAAATGCCAAAATTGAAACCAACCAATGAATTTATTCAGATACTATAAAAAAGCAGTGATCTATCCGTCACTATTTCTATTGTTTTTTTCTGCCATTTATTCCATTATTGATAATTATAAAAGCGATTGGCAAACAGCCAAATCAGCAATCATAATGTCAATTATAGCTTCATTTATCTATTTCCTTTTAATGTGTGTGTTTTCCTCGACAATTTTTCTTAATAGATTTCAAAAGCTAAATAAAAATTTGTTTTGGAATATATTGACATGGTTTCTTTTGCCTTTCGGATATATTATCATTGTGTTGATTTATGATATAACAAATAGAATTAAATATGAATTCGGATTTGGGAATGGTTTCATTTACCTTTTAATAATGACTTTACCCTTTATTATAGGTTTATGGTGGACTTTTATGAAATACAGACAAAAAATAACTACTGTCGGTACAAAATAAATTTTATGGAATGGAAGTAGTGATTTTAAAGTTTGTATCTCGATTAAAGCAGTATTTTTAATGTGTAATATCTGACAAAAAAAATAATTATGAAAATTGACCGGCGAAAATTTTTACATGTTACGGCAGCAGGTGCTGTAGCGGCAGGGGCTGCCACTTTATTGGCAAATTACGACTGGCTATTTGCCAAAACATATCCGGGGGACACAAAGAAATTATTTGAAAAATGTGGAGCCTGTTCTCAAACGTTCTTTTGTTTATTAAACCGTGAATTTGGTCATCCAAAAAAAACTGAAGAACTTGCCTCAGATCCGTTAGCAGGTGGACTAATGAGCTTACAATATCAATGCGGAATGCTTTGGGGTGCAGCATTGGCTGCAGGAGCGGAATCCTTTCGAAGGTATGAACATAATCAAGCCATTAACAAAGCTATTGCGTCAACGAAAAACATTGCGGAATCTTTTTCAAAAAGAACAAATACCCTTAATTGCCGGGACATAACTTGTGATTTCGCAAACAAATTTGATATGGCGGAATTCATGTTGAAATCCATTCCCGGAGGATTTACAAACATGGTCTGTATGAATCTCGCCGAAAAATGGGCTCCGGAAGCAATCCAATCAGCAAAAGAAGGATTGACAGCAAAACAAACTGATTTGCCTAAATTGCCTTTAAGTTGTGCGTCTGAAGTTGCAAAAAAAATGGGAGCCAATAATGAAGAAATGGTAATAGTTTCAGGGTTTGCCGGAGGATTAGGTTTGAGTGGACAAGCATGTGGCGCATTGGGTGCTGCAATATGGATAAGCTCTCTTGAGTGGTGTAAAAAACATCCTGGAGAATCCGGTTCTTCGAATCCAAACGCAAAAGAAATACTAAAAGCATTTAAAGTGGAGACCGGTTCTGAATTTTTATGTCATAAAATATCTGGTCAGACTTTTAAGACAATAGGTGAGCATACTGAATTTGTAAAAAACGGTGGGTGCAATAATTTGATTAATGTGCTTGCCCGCTCATAATAAAAAATTGAATTTGTCCTGACAGAATAATACTGTAATTCAAACGGCAATAAATACTTTTACACCTTAAGTGAGGTTACTAAAACTCTGTCGTTGTATGGAAAGGGATAAACTATGGGGAAAGTAGTTATATCCGTGAATTAAAAAAAATATGAAGGCACAACAAATAGACAGGATTATTCGGCACAGCAGCATTAATTTTATTCCCGTGGCCTCTCATAAGCTTTTAATTTTAAAAATATAAGTTATAAACAGTTGGCCGGGACAAATATAATTTTACAAATCATCCCACTTATTGTTTTATTCCCACATTTCCACATTTTTTCTTTGTGTATTAGTTTCTTTTTTATTTTTGAGGGGGAGTTTTATAAAATACTAATATGTTGTACCCCATTTAGAAAAACAAAAAACTCAAGATAATTTTTTAACCAATTCAATTTGAAATGCTAATTATAGTATGTTGTAGCTTTAGAATACTAAAGGTAGCTTTGCATACTTAAATTAGCAATGAAATCAAAAAAAGAGATATTAATAAAATTTGGTGAAAAAGTCCGAGATATTAGAAAAGAAAAAGGATTGTCTCAAGAACATTTAGCTTTTAAAGCTGATTTGCACAGAACATATATCGGTATGATTGAAAGGGCTGAAAAAAACATAACCCTTGTCAATATCGAAAAGATTGCTAATGCTTTAACTATAAGTATTAACGATTTATTCAATTATGATAAAAAAAAATGATTTTGTCCTTTTGAAAAAGGAATATGGTGACATTGATATTAATTCAGTAGGTATTGTTAAAAAAATATCTAGAGATAAAAAGACGATAACAGTATTTTTCATTGGTAAAAATTTAAATGTTAATCTTCATGTTAAATACTTAAAATATTTGGATATAACAAAAACAGGAAAACCGTACGATTATAAAATTTGTAATGTCTGTCATATTCTAAAAAAAGATTTTGAAGATTTTGACATAAATCAAACGGATGCTAAAGGAAGAAAGACTACAAGACTTAGTTGTAAATCTTGCCGAACCAAAATTGATGGTGTTAAATTAAAATCGGAAGAGAAAAAAAGATTAGATAAGATAAAACCTAAACATTTTTTTACATGCCCGATTTGCAAAAAAGGCTCTATTCCTGATATAACAGCAAATCTTGTTAAAGACCATGATCATTTGACCGGTAATGCAAGAGAGTGGATATGTGATAGTTGTAATACAGGCCTTGGCAGGTTTAAAGATGACATAAAATTATTAAAAAAAGCAATAAAATATTTAGAAAAATATTCCAAGTAATCAAAAAAGAAGGTTTTCTAAAGTCTTAACCCTTTTTTTTGCTAATTCTGTATATTCTTTAGAAATCTCCATTCCAATGAAATTTCTTTTATTTAATGCTGCAATTTTGCAAGTTGTACCTGAACCACACATTGGGTCAAATACAATGTCTCCCTCATTCGACCATGATAAAATATGGTCCTGCACTAATTTTTCAGGAAAAATAGCAGTATGTTCAAAAGCAAATTTGTCATTTGTTGAACCCCCAAGTCCAACAGCATAATCCCATATATTAATACGTGTTTTTTCTTTTTTTAATTCTCCTATAACTTTCTTATTAATACCATCAGCTTTTTTATTTGTAACTAATTTTTCAAAACCTTGTCTAACCGTTGCCGTTTTTAATGGATTAAAAGTTTTTGGTTTGCCTTTTGAAAAAATAAACATAAATTCATAGCTATTGGTATAGGCATTTGACCTCATAAAAGGTGTATTTCTTTTCTTATAAATCATTACATCGTGTACATTAAAACCAATTTCTTGAAAAAATAATGCTTGTTTAAAACTTGTTAATGATTTATTTCCATTTTTAATTTTATCACCAATTACCCAAACAACAACACCTCCTTTTTTTATAACCCGTAATAAATCAATAGCAATATTTTCAAAATTGAACTTATACCCATTGTATATTCTCAAATCATCGTATGGTGGTGAAGTTACAACCAAATCAATACTATCATTGGGTAATTGTTTCATGCCTATATGACAATCAATATTATATATCCTATTTATTTCAAACTCTCCTAATTTCATATTAAACAATACGCTAATTATAGTATGCAAATATATAAAAAAAAATTAGTTTTACAATTTTTTTTATAATTTTAGTTAAAAAATTTGTAACTTATTAATCTTCAAATAAGAGTGAATTCGAAAATCGCTTCAATGATTGAAAAAAGAAATATGAAACCACAACAAATAGACAGGATTATTCGGCGCAGCCGCATTAATTTTATTCCCGAGGTATTTGATAAACTTTTAATTAAAAAAATATAAGTTATAAACAGTTGGCCGGGCACAAATATAGTTAAGCAAATCATATCCCTTATTGTTTTATTTCCTAATTTACAAATTTTTTCTCTATGTTTTATTTTCTTTCATTACCTTTGGATGATGATTTATTAAATATTAATAAATTGAGCGTCATTATAAACAAGCAAATTCAATGCTTAAATGTAACAAAACAGACATTAAATCGTCATATAAATACTTAATTAAATAAAAATTAACTTTTTATGAAAAAGATAAAAATATTATTTTCTCTTTTGATCTTTCAAATCTCAATATGTGTATATGCTCAGAATTTTCTGGCTGAATCAGGGAATACCCATATATTAACCAAAGAACAAATAGAAGTTCTTCTTAAAAAACCATTATGTCTTAAAGGTTATTGGCCAAACCAGACAGGGCCTTTAAGAAGATTAGATTTGCCTGAAGGAAGTCCGGCGGATAGTACATTTACTGTAGAAAAAATCAAAATTCCCAGTGATGGCCTAATAATAAATGGCTGGTTATATTTACCTTTAGGAAATAAAATACACCCTCTTGTAATTTTGACTAATGGTGGTGGAGATGATTCCCGTCCGATAAGAAACTTCTCTGATTGGTTGGCGCCAATACTTGCACATTGTGGAATTGCCGCTTTTGTGCATGATAAAAGAGGGACGGGAGAATCTGAGGGTGTTTTTGTAAAAACTACTTATGATGACTATGTTACGGATGCTGGAAATTGTGCAAAATTTCTTTTAAATCATTCAAGAATAGATTCTTCAAATATTGGGGTTATTGGAGGAAGTGAAGGAGGCCGAATTGCACTGCTTACAGCTAGCCGATATTCGGAAATTAAGTTCGTGGTGAGTTTTGCAGGAACTGTTGTAAGTGCTGTTGACGATCGCATAAATGCACAAAAAGGTTGGTTACAAAGCCTAAATTTGGCAGATACAACATTTTTAGAAGTTTTAAGATTACACGAAAAATCTATTAGAGCCTGGGCTTCCAATGATCTACATGAACATATCAAAGTCAATGAAGAAATTGAATTAATGAGGGAGAAGTATGATGCAGAAATACTCCCATTTACTAAGCAAGAAATGGATAGTATTCCTGATTTTATTCCTTTCTTATCAACATGGTATTCGCTAACAAATGATTATCTTACAGAATTAGAGCATTTTAATAAAAAATGGCTGGCAATTTTTGGCGAAGTTGATCAGGTTGTCCCAACACAAAAAAGCGTTGAAAATATTTTGCATTATATGTCTATTAGCAGAAATGTTGATTACCAAATTTTGGTACTACCAAATTGCGGACATTCTCCTGTCAATATAGAAACAAAAAGAATGATACGGCTGGACAACTTAATTATCAATTGGATGAATAAAAATATTATTAATAAACTATAGAACAATATTTAAATTGGAATAAAAAACCAGTAGATAATATTTTTTCTCTTCATTTCAGCTTCTATCTTTATTTTTGGGAGAAGATTTAAGAAATAATATTAAACATATATCTCACACAAGAAAAAAACTTTACAACTTTTATTTCTTCTCTACAGGATTCGTTGAGTACCTTTGTTTAATAGCTAATTCACAGAGTAGCACAAAGAAGACTCAACATTGCTCAAAAGTATTAAAAACAATGAAAACTCATCGGCACCTTATTATTAGATTTAGTCCCACTAATATATTTTACATTTGTGTTTTCAATGCGCTCAAGCGTTTTAATAAAGGTGGATGTGAATAGTAAAAGAAAACATAAATAGGATGAGGACGAAGATTACTTAAATTATTAACCGATAATTTTTTTAGGGCGGAAATTAATGCTTCCGGATTGAAATTAATTCCTGCAAAACTATCGGCTGCATATTCATTTTTACGTGAAACGACATTCATTACCAATCCAAGCACGAGAGATAAAGGACTATAAAGTAAACCAAAAGCTAATATTCCCATGTGAAAACTTCCTTCATCAGCGCCAAGAGCCTGAGAAAGAACCGGGTATCCAATGAACAATGATAAAATAAACAACATTAAACCGGTTTGAGCAAGCGATAAAATAATTCCTGTAAGGGTATGTTTTTTTTTGTAATGGCCAATTTCGTGTGCCAGAACTGCAACAAGTTCATCAACTGTGTGATCCTTTATAAGAGTATCATACAATACAATACGTTTTTTTGCACCAAGCCCACTGAAATATGCATTTGCTTTGTTCGATCGTTTTGAGCCGTCTATTACAAAAATATTATTTAGTTTAAACCCAACTTTAGAGGCAAATTTTTCGATAGCAACTCTTAATTCACCATCCTCAAGAGGAGTTTGTTTATTAAATAAGGGGACAATGAGTGTTGAATAAAACATTGTAATAAAAATCATAAATAATCCTATTGCTGCCCATGCAATTACCCAAAACCATTCGCCTGTGGAAACATAAATCCAAACGATAAAAGCTAAAATTCCACCTCCAATGATTGCTCCAAGAAACAAACCTTTTATTTTATCCAGAACAAATGTTTTTGGTGTTGTTCTATTGAATCCAAATTTTTCTTCAATAACAAAAATACTGTAAATTGAAAACGGAGTTGAAAGAATATCAGCTACTAAAGCTAAAATTCCAAAAAACAATAATGCCATTAAAATTGGATTTGTTGTGTATTCCCTGACGAATTTATCAAGAAAAGCAAATCCCCCAAACATTAACATTGCAAGCATTGCAATGAAAGATAATGATTCTACTATCAATGAAAATCGCTGTTTTGCTTTTTCATATTCTTGGGATTTTTTGTATTCTTCAGCATCGTAAATATCTTGTAATTCTGGAGGAATTGTATTGCTCCAATATGTTGAATTTAAATAATCTAAATAACGTTCAAATAGATAATTAAAAATTATTACAATTATAATTATTATAAAAATTGTGTGTGCCATAATCATTTCTTTTAATTTTTTAAATTTATCAGGAGACATCAACTCATAAGATGAGTCTTTTAATTATGTGTATCCCATAATTGAATACACAATTGACCCGATTACTTCATGGAATAATTCATCCCAAAGCAAGAAATTAACTACGAATGGGACAAACAAATAATCAAACTGGTATCGTTTTTCTCCTACATATTTGTTTGTACAATATTCATCAACTTCTATTCCTGCCTTTGAAAAACAAGCCTTTGCCCTTTTCATGTGAATGGCTGAAGTTATAAGCAAGAATTTACATTCAAGGAAATTTTCATCTATAATTTCCTTAGAAAATAATGCGTTTTGATGAGTGTTATTCGACATAGAATCAATATATATAATAGAATCGGGGATGTCAATTCCTACTAAAAAACGTTTCAATAAAACCGCCTCATACATATCACGATATAATAATGAACCCGGCCCTCCCGATATTAAAATATTTTTAATTTTCCCTTTTTTATACAATTCAACGGCTTGCATTATCCTGTCAACATTGCTTCGAAAAGTAAGTTTATCGGTTTGTTTTTCATAAGTTATTATCCCACCACCAAGAACAATTCCAACATCATAAATTTTATCAATATCCTGAATTTTAATAACCGGCCTTTCCCACAGCCTTATAAATCCATCAGTAATAAAGGAGTTTGAAAAGAAAAGAAACATTAAAATTGAAACTAATAAAAGTCTTTTTGATTTCTTTTTGTTTTTTATAAAAAATGCAAAAATCAATATTGTAAATATCCAAATAATTGGACTAAGTGCAAAAGATAATATTTTTGAGATTACAAAAAACATAAGTGAAAGTTCACAATCTAATTTTAATTATTTACCGAAAGTTTGTTATGTTGTTCATTAAAAACTAAGCGTTTATAAAAGTTATATGCTAAATTATTAAAAAATCATTAGATTGTTATTTAGCTGTCATTTTCTCTTTTTCCAATTATTCTCTTTATTTCAAATATTCTCCAAGTCAATCATTTAATAACCTCCGCTCCATTTTCTTAAAAACCATTCGCTTGTAAGAAGTACTAAAATTACGAAAAATATCCAAAACAAATTAATAACATCAATAAACTTAAATTGGTTATAAGTTAAAGTTTTAATATCATCTCGCTCATTTATCAAATTATAAAGCTTATCAAACTCTTCAGGATAAACCATTTCACCATCATTGCGATTAGCCAACTTATACATTAACGAATGATCGGCAATTGAGTTGATTGTTTCTATATCAATAGCTTTTACAATAAATTCACCTTTTTCAAAATATTGCTTTTCGCCTACCCTGACTTTTGCTTCATAATTATAAGTTCCAATCGGAAGGCATCCGGCATTTAAACTATATGCGTTTTTTGTCGGAGTAAACACAAAAGGATAAACATTTTCATCTTTATCAAGGATATTTATCTCAATTTCAGGTTCATTTATCAATTCATAACTTTGATTATAGACCTGTGCATCAAATTCAACATTTTCATTTTCGTTAAAACTGTTTTTGCACAGCACCTTAAAATTACTTTTGTCTTCCTTTACGGACAAATATTGTATAGTTTTATTAAAAATTTCGTTAAAAGAATTATGATTGGAATTATAGGAAAAATCAAAAAGCTTCCATCGCCAAAGGCCTTCGCCAAATATTATTCCTGTTTTAAAGTCAAGATTTTTAGTGAAAGTTATAAGTGGATTTGGTGATAAAAGTTTATTAATTTTTTGATAAAATAAAATATTTGAAGCATTAGATAATCCCTTATTATAAGTTCCAAAGTTTATGACAAGAGGTGGCAATGTGGAAATTAAATTATTTGTTGCTTCACTTAGCTCAAATAAAGAAAATTTATCGTTCAAGGATGCCTGTGCTTCGATGAAAATGTTTTTATGGTCTGAAATTGAAATTCCGGATTCTAATTTATTTAGTTGATTTATTGCTGTTTGATTTCCAACAACAAACAAGATGGGGATTTTAGAGTTTTTAATTCTGTTTATTAAAGAAAGCTCTGGATTTTCAGTTGAGGGTAACTGATGCAAAACCACCAGGCTGTATTTAGAAATTTGCTCGGAAAAATCTTTAATTAAATAATCTTCAACTTCGTAATTAATATTGCTTTCGAGAGCAGATTTTAAAGCTGCTATGTCAGGATGGGGCGAATTGGCAAGGATTAATATTTTTTGTTTTGAATCAAGGATATCAATAAAAATATATCTTTCATTATTCGCATAAGTGATTTCATTTTCAAATGGCGATAGTTTAATTTTATATTTTTGTAAACCTGTTTTTTTAGCTTCAATATTTAGCTTTACGGTTTCTAAAAATTTATCACTCGTAATATCAATTAATTGAGAAAACAATACATCATTTCCTTTTAAAACTTCAAGTTTAGCATTTAGATTTTTGCATTTATTAGCTTTTACCAATATTTCAATCGGAAACTCATTATTCAAATATGCAATTCTGTTATAATTCAAATGCTCAAGGAGAATATCTTTCTGAATATTTGTGTCGCCGAGGGCAATCGAATATACCGGAAAACCGGTCTGGCGTGCAACATATAAAGGATTTTTCCCTTTATTATAAAGTCCATCACTTGCAAGAATTACAGCACCAACATTTCGATTCGAATAACGGATGTCTATTTCATCGAACATAAGCTCAAAATCGGTTTGATTTCCTAAAAAATTTTCAGGGCTTTGTTGAAAATTCTTGGAGTTAATAAATTCAACTTCGTTGGAAAAAAAGTATTTTTTAACATCATAATCAATAGATAAATTATCAATAAAACCATTAAGTTTATCAAAATATTGAGTTTTATAATAACTTGAATCTTTACCGATAACAATTGATTCGGAATTATCTTGAGCAATTATGAATATTGGTTTTTCGAGATGTTTAATTACTGATTTCAACAAAGGGGATAACAATAAAAAAGCAATTAAACTGATAGAAAGAAAACGTAAAATACTTAGGGAAATAATTAGCCCCCTCGAGAATTCAAGTCTTTTATTTTTAAAATATAAAATACCTGAAAATATTATTCCGATGAGCAGACAAAAAATTATAAACCATGGTGGGTATTCGGTAATTATATTCAATTTTTATGGTTTTATTTTTTTTATTCTGTTTGTTATTAAATAAAAATTAGTGCTATTGTTTTTCTATCTTTAAATATTCATGCCACCGCAAATACTAATAATTTGTCCGGTTAAATAATCAGAAAGGTCTGAAGCAAGAAAAACAGCAATTTTCGCCACATCTTCAGTTTTTCCGGCTCTACGTAAAGGAATAGCATTAATCCAGCCAGCCTTTACTTCTTCGGGTAATTTTGCAGTCATTTCAGTTTCAATAAATCCGGGGGCAATTGCATTGCAACGAATATTTCGAGAGCCGAGTTCTTTTGCAATTGATTTCGTGAAACCAATTATTCCTGCTTTTGAAGCCGAATAATTCGATTGCCCGATATTTCCGTTCATTCCAACGACAGATGCCATATTTATTATTGAGCCGGAGCGTTGCTTCAACATTGTGCGTTGTATGGCTTTAGTTAAATTAAAAACAGATTTTAAATTAACTTTCATAACCAAATCCCAATCTTCCTCGGTCATTCTCATAAGCAATTTATCTCGTTCAATACCGGCATTATTAATAAGAATATCAAGCTTCCCAAAATCGTTTAAAACTTCTTCTATAAGTTTCTCGGCATCATTAAATGAACTTGCATCAGATGGGTAAGCTTTCCCTTTTACTCCGATTTTTGAAAGTTCTTTTTCAAGGCTTTTACAATTGTCATCATAAGTCAGATCGGTGAAGGCAACGTCAGCACCCTGTTTTGCAAACTCAATTGCAATTGATCTTCCTATTCCTCGGGCAGCTCCGGTAATTAATGCAGTTTTGTTTTCTAATAGTTTCATTAATAGTATATTTAATTTTTTAAACTAAAAAATTACGCTTTTTCAAACGGGTCAAAGTTAGTAATTTCCTAATAATTCTGAAATAAACGAAAAAACTCTTTAAATAATATTATGAAATGTTAGAGTTAGGGAATTAACTTAATTCTTCATTAAATGTAAAGTAGTTAATAGCAATTATTACTTTTATCATAATGAAGCAACTAATGCAATGGAAGAAAACAGAAATGGAAAAATAAAAAAATATTTTTTCTTTTTTTATTTATAAAGATAAAATTTGATATACCTTTGTGAAAAATTTAACAATAGAAGCTTTATCATGGAAGCAACACATATCGAACACATTGCGATTGCAGTAAAAAACCTTAACGACAGTATTCCGTTTTATGAAAACGTACTTGGGTTAAAATGTTACTCAATTGAGGAGGTAAAAGACCAAAAAGTAAAGACTGCTTTTTTCAAAGTAGGCCAAACAAAGATAGAATTATTGGAAGCTACAGACCCTGGTAGTCCGGTTGGAAAATTTATTGAGAAAAAAGGCGAAGGTTTACATCACATGGCTTTCGCTGTGAAAGGAATTGAAAATTCTCTCGAAGAAATTGAATCGAAAGGAATTCGATTGATTGATAAAAAACCAAGGAAAGGTGCCGAAGGGCTTGATATTGCCTTCCTTCATCCAAAATCAACCTTTGGAGTTTTAACTGAATTTTGTGAAAAAAAATAAACATTTAATCGAATCAGAATTGTTAAGTTCAAAAGTATTCACAATGTAAATTAAGCTGAAAAAAATGCTGTAACAATTCAAAGAATAATGAAATTAGTACTAATTATTTTGTACTAATTTTATAATTTAAATTTCTAATTTCAAAAAAAAATGACAATTGAAAATAAAATACAAACGCTTCTTGATAAGCGTGAAGAAGCAAAATTAGGAGGTGGGCAAAAAAGAATTGATTCCCAGCATAATAAAGGGAAATTTACTGCAAGAGAAAGAATTGACCTTCTCTTGGACGAAGGCAGTTTCGAAGAATTTGATATGTTTGTTACTCATAGAAGTCATGATTTTGGCTTAGAAAAGCAGCATTATCTTTCAGATGGCGTTGTTACTGGTCATGGAACCATAGACGGACGAGTGGTTTATGTGTTTTCTCAGGATTTTACTGTCTTTGGAGGTTCGTTATCCGAAACTTTTGCCAAGAAAATTTGTAAAGTGATGGATCAGGCAATGAAAGTTGGTGCACCGCTTATAGGTATTAATGATAGTGGAGGTGCCAGAATTCAGGAAGGTGTTAAAAGCCTCGCCGGTTATGCCGAAATTTTTGAACGAAATATTCTTGCCTCGGGGGTTATTCCTCAAATTTCCGCAATTTTCGGGCCTTGTGCCGGAGGAGCAGTTTATTCCCCGGCCTTGACGGATTTTATCGTAATGAGCGACAAAACAAGTTATATGTTTGTTACCGGGCCAAAAGTTACAAAATCAGTTACAGGTGAAGAAATTTCAACAGAGGATCTTGGGGGTGCAAGCGTTCACGGTTCAAAATCGGGAGTTACTCATTTCGTTGCTGATGATGAAACAGAAGGCCTTCAATTGATTAGGAAATTATTATCATACTTACCTCAAAACAACCTTGAAGAACCACCCCTCACTGAATGCAACGATCCGATAGATAGACGCGATGATATTTTGAATGATATTATCCCTGAGAATCCAAATAAACCTTATGACATTAATGATATAATTTATTCGATTGTTGATGATAATGAATTTTTTGAAATTCAAAGACATTATGCGAAAAATATTATAATAGGTTTTGCAAAGTTCGATGGAATGTCGGTCGGAATTGTTGCAAATCAGCCTAATTTTCTTGCCGGTGTTCTTGACATAAACTCATCAAGAAAAGCAGCACGTTTCGTAAGGTTTTGCGATGCTTTTAATATTCCAATCGTAACTTTGGTTGATGTTCCGGGATTTTTACCGGGAAGCAGTCAGGAATATGGTGGCATCATTATTCACGGAGCAAAATTGATGTTTGCCTACGGCGAAGCAACCGTCCCGAAAGTAACTGTTACTTTGCGAAAATCTTATGGCGGTGCTCATGATGTTATGAGTTCTAAACAATTACGTGGAGATATAAATTATGCATGGCCCTCGGCAGAAATTGCCGTTATGGGTTCTCAGGGTGCTATTGAAATATTGCAGGGTAAAAAACTAATGCAAATTGAAGATACAAAGGAGAGAGAGAAATTTATTGCCGAGAAAGAAGAAGAATATAGAGAAAAATATGCTAATCCCTATGAAGCTGCAAGATACGGATACATTGATGATGTGATTGAGCCAAGAAATACGCGTTTTAGAATTATCAGGGCATTAAGAACTCTTGCTACAAAAAAAGAAGTTAATCCACCTAAAAAACATTCAAATATTCCATTATAAATGAACATAATATATAATTTAGGTTTTAGTTTGCCTGCGGTTTTTAATCAGGGAGTAGTGATTGCAATTGTCGGATATTGTACTGTTTTTTCAGCACTTGTGGTTTTGTATTTTGTTTTTACATACTTATCAAAGCTATTAAATCTTGAGATCAGAAATAGATTACGCCGGGAAGGAAAAGATGAGTATGCGGCAGTAAAAGATTTGCAAATATCAGGTGATGAAAGTGCTGCAATAAGTATGGCAATATATTTATTTCACGAACTCCATGATGTGGAAAGTAATATTATTACGATTAAAAAAATTGAACGTGCTTACTCACCTTGGAGTTCAAAAATCTATAGTTTAAGGCGTTACCCAAATTAATTGTATAAAAAAACGATTATTATTGATAAATTATTAGCTGATGAAAAGTTTTAAATTTAAAATCAGGGGGCATTTTTACGAAGTTGATATTAAGAACTTTGAAAATGATTTTGCTGAAATTGAAGTTAATGGGACTCCGTATAAAGTGGAAGTTCAAAGAGAAGTAAAAGAATCGAAAACTCCGGTATTGGTCAGATCGGCTGTTGTAAATCCGAAAAGTGCTCATAAGTTTAAGAAGAATATAAGCAGCATATTTTCAATAAAAGCACCACTGCCTGGTATCATTATGCAAATGTTTGTTAAAGAAGGTGATCAGGTCAAAAAAGGCGATAAATTGCTTGTATATGAAGCTATGAAAATGGAAAACAGCCTCTTGGCTGAGAAAGACGGCACAATTAAATCAATAAAAGTTGCAGTTGGCGATAATGTTCTTCAAGATGATGTATTAATTGAACTTATGTAAAAATGGCACTTAGAAAATTTATTACAATAATTGGAATAATTGCCGTATTATCAATTATTTCATCCTGCTTTGGGAGTTCAGAAAAGTCTGATAATAATATGAATTCAGGGAATACAAGCCTTGTAACACCAAGTGGAGACATTGACGACAATTCGATTAACACAAAAGACTCAGGTGCAGCATCGGGGATTAAAAAATTCTTTGAATATACGGGTTTTAGTAATGCAACTCCCGGCCATATAATTATGCTTCTTGTTGGCCTTTTCTTTATTTTTCTTGCAATAAAATATGATTATGAGCCATTATTGTTGATTCCGATTGGAGTAGGGATTTTAATTGGAAACATTCCTTTTTTCCAGACAGGTAGCATAAACCTTCAGTTGGGTATATATCAAGAAGGTAGTGTGATGAATTATTTATATTTTGGAGTTATCAAAGGTATTTATCCACCTTTGATTTTTCTTGGCATTGGTGCTATGACCGATTTTTCATCTTTAATTTCCAACCCGAGATTAATGCTATTGGGAGCTGCTGCCCAGGTGGGTATTTTTCTTACTTTTATTGGTGCATTATTTATTGGTTTTAATCTTCCCGAAGCAGGCTCGATAGGAATTATTGGTGGTGCTGATGGCCCAACAGCTATCTATCTTTCTTCGAAGCTTGCAAATGGTGGAATTATAAATGGAATTCAGACTAAAAATCTTATTGGCCCGATTGCAATTGCGGCATATTCCTACATGGCTTTAGTTCCGGTAATCCAACCTCCTATCATGAAACTTTTGACTTCCCGAAGAGAAAGATTAATAAGAATGAAGCCTCCGCGCTCAGTTTCAAAAGTCGAAAAAATGATTTTTCCAATAGTTGGACTTATTCTTACAGCATTTATTTCACCCAGTTCTTTACCGCTTCTCGGTATGCTTTTCTTCGGAAACATTCTTAAAGAAAGTGGAGTAACAAAAAGGCTTGCTGATACTGCACGAAATTCTCTAATTGATATTGTTACGATATTGCTTGGAGTAACTGTCGGGGCTTCAACGCAGGCTGATGTGTTTCTTAATTCCCAGTCTATTTTGATTTTTGTTCTTGGTGCTTTTTCTTTTATGGTTGCAACCGCAGGCGGGATAATGTTTGCCAAAGTTATGAATTTATTTCTACCGGAAGGGAATAAAATAAATCCACTTGTTGGTGCAGCAGGCGTTTCGGCAGTTCCCGATAGTGCAAGAGTAGTGCAGACTCAGGGCTTAAAAGAAGATCCTTCAAACCACTTGTTGATGCATGCAATGGCCCCAAATGTTTCGGGAGTTATAGGCTCGGCAGTTGCTGCAGGTATTTTGATAAGCTTTCTTTATTAATGAAGGTATTACTACGAATTTAGTGAAGAAATTGATAAATGCGAAAATTATTGAATGCTCAAATGCGAGAATAAGGATAATACGCAAGAAGCAGATAGCCTTTCTCGAAAAGGAAAATATTATTTTGCCCCAATAAAATCTAATTAGTTTAATAAAAAAAATAATTACTTTTGCAGCTCAAATTTTCGGGATGTGGCGCAGTTGGTTAGCGTGCTGGTCTGGGGGACCAGAGGCCGTGAGTTCGAGTCTCACCATCCCGACAACAAAAAGGATTAATTTATTGAATTAGAAGTTAATCCTTTTTTTGTTGCCCGATAAAGCCTGTATGGATATTCCGAATTTTTAGTATTGATTTTTAAAATATGCACCAAAAGATTCTTTTTAGGCCTGATTCAATAATTTCTTTTAATTTTGTTATAATTAAATTTGTTAAGATATTTGCCTTGTTTTTTATAAAATTTATATAATGAAAAAGATACTGTTTTTTGCATTTCTTTCACTGATTCTTATTTCAGCAAGTTATGCCCAAGAGGAACTTCTACTCGCTGATGCCATTCAAAAAGGCCTTGAAAATAATTTCCAAATCAGGATTTATTCTCAGACTTCTGAAATATCCAAAAACAATAATTCATGGGGTGTAGCCGGCAGGTTTCCTTCAATTGATCTCGGAATTCGACAAAACAATCGATTTGACAATACACCCTCGCAGGCAAATCCTGATGACAGATCGAAATATTACACAAATTTCGTGCATCCTTATATTAGCTTACAGTGGATTTTGTTTCGGGGCTTTGCTGTTCAAATTACAAAACAAAAACTGGAAGCGCTTGAAAATTTATCAGAAGGAAATACAGCTATAATTGTTGAAAATACAATTCAAAGCATTGTACTGGCTTATTACAAAGTTTTGCTTGAGCAGGAAAAACTTAAGGTGTTAGAAAAAGTTAAGAATCTTTCACGCGACAGATATGATTATATGATCGAGCGTAAGAATTTGGGAAGTGCAGTTACTTTTGATGTTCTTCAGGCAAAAAATGCATTCCTCAGCGATTCGTCAAACTTTCTTCTTCAAAAACTTAACCTTAAAAATGCAAATCTTAACCTTCACCTTTTACTCGGTAAAGAATCGAAAATTCAATATAATTTAACTGATGAATTCAATGTCGTTGAGCAGAAATTAGACCTCGAAGTTTTGATGGATAAGATGAAAGCAGATAATAAAACTCTCAGAAATCAATATATTAATCAGGAAATTTTGAAAAAAGATATACGCTTTCAAAAAAGTCCGCATTTCCCGACATTATCTCTGAATGCGGGATTTGATAATTTTAATACAAGAATTAAATTTGTTGATAACGATGCTTCATATACGAATAATTTTGATTATTACGCAAATTTCACACTTAGTTTTAATCTTTCAAATGGAGGCAATACACGGATAGCAATTCAAAATGCAAAAATTCAGGAAATTATTGGCGAGTTGTCGATAAGCGAGATGGAATTACAGCTTAGTAATACATTGATTAATTTTTATGATCTTTATAATATCAGAAAACAACTTCATGATGTTTCGCTTGCAAACATGGAAAGTGCTGAGCTTAATATGCAAATCTCAGAAGAAAAGTTTAAAACCGGAGCAATCAACTCGTTTAATTATCGTGATGTTCAAATTGCATATCTCTCAACTGCAAACAACAAATTGGAAGCTATTTATAATTTGATTGATACCAGAACCGAAATTCTTAGAATGATAGGGGGGATTATTACTGAATATTAATTTTCGTAAAGGAAGTAATGAAATAGTTTTTTGATTGCTTGAGAAACAAATTAAGAATCAAAATAATCCTATCCACAATATCCCGAAGCACGGCTATAAACACAATCGGGTTTCCAGCTATATGATTTCCCGAGTATCATTTTTTGTGCACTTTTGTGTTTTTTAAAACCGTTGTTAATCAGGAATTTTTTTGCATGAATATTGTTTTCAGGAATAGTAATGTTATTTCGTTTAAGGTTTAGTTTATATTTCAATAATTCAATCCCAAAAGCGGCTTCATTGGAAATTATTAATCCGTCTCCTAAGTCCTCAATAAAGAAAGCCTTTAAATTCAAATTCTTATCAAATACTAATTTACTTGATGATAAAAAATATTCAATTAATTTATTTCTTCTTTCACCTGTTACAGAATAATCTAATTCAATAATACTTGGTAAATCAATTAACCCGGCTTTTTTAATTTGGTAATTTATTTAATGCTTTTTATTTTGCTCTGAAGTTTCATAGAAATTATAGATAATTTCATTTTCAAAACCGAGTTTCCTATAAACAAATTCTCCTAATTCTGTTGCGATCAAATTGAAAGACAAATTTCTCAAAATCAAAATTTCGGCTAAATAATATTTTGATGTGCTAGGTGAAATATTTATCAAGTCTAAAGAAGAAAAAATCTCTATCTCTGGTACCT
>JAEINX010000091.1 GCA_016342645.1 Bacteroidales bacterium
AAAAATACAAAATAATTCATTTGGAATAAAGATTCCATCTTTTTAAAAGATGAAATCTTTTGTTCTGCTAAACACCTGTCAGGTTTTTAAAACCTGACAGGTGTAAAAAAACTCGCCCTTGCTTTGCAGGAAATAATTATCAAATATCGAATATCTAATCCTGAACACAACGCACCGAAAAACCGTCGACCTCACTGTAGGTGTAACGGAATACTCCGTCGCTGTAATAGGTAAGAAGCCGGCCCCACGCACGTGAACTATCGTACTCACTCTACGACCAAAAGTGGGTGCCGCCGGCGAGACCGTTGAAACTACCATTGTTGTCACGAAAACCGCCGGGAAGGGCAGTGAACCCGCTTACGTTGGTAGCACCTGTGTTTGGTGCATTCCAATGTGTTATACCGGTTTCTTTCATTTTTCCGCCGGCAACACTTTCTCCTCCAAGAAAATCAGTTAAAATAGTCCATTCTCCGTCTGTTGGTAAATGCCAGCCACTTGGGCAAATACCTTGCACACCTTGTGTTGTGCTGTATTCCATCATTTCGTTCCATTGGTAAAGGCCGCCATAAATTTCACAATTTGCAGCATCGTTAACATAACAATATTTTTCAATTACACTATTATTTGTCATATTAGAATTTCCGTTTATCATTTCTCCAATATTAAGGTTTTCGGCCATCCAGCATTGTGTACCAATTTCTACGGTGGTGTAAACTTGTCCATCACGGGGATCGGTTATGGGATCGCCGCAGGTGAATGATGATGAACCCGGATAAATTAAAACATCATCGGCTGTCATTTTTACAAGGTAACCTTCGCAGGGCTGCATATCGCCAATATTATTTACCCATTCTTCACCTATTTTCATTAACATTAATCCATCTGAATTTCTTACAAACTCAAGATTTTCTAATATATCTTCAAAAACATCTTCAGCATTCATAGCTTGCTCCGGCAAATAACTAATGATTTGGTATTGTGCTAAAAGAGTAATAGGTATTTGTGGGTCAATTGCTTCACCTGTAATTATTAATTCATCTGCTGTACTCATTTTAAATAAATAACCTTCGGTATTTGCCCAGTCGCCAATATTATTTACCCAAACTGGGCCAATTTTTTGCAGCATAAATCCCTGTGAGTTTCTTACAAAATCAAGATTTTCAAGATGATTTTGCAAAACATCTTGCATATCGGGGTTTTCAGCAATTATCCGTGAGGAAATAAAACTATAACCCAAAGGTAATTCAATTTGCTGCTCGCCTGTTAAAGGGCCTTTTGCGTTTTCCTTTTGAGGAAAAGCTTGCTGTGAAATTATAATGGCTATGATCATTAAGCCAAATGTGTAAAGTTTTTTCATAAAGTGTAATTTTTTAATTATTTTATTGAGAATTTTTGACTGTAAAATTACATAAATAATAAATTAAAATAAAAACTATTTATTAAA
This sequence comes from Bacteroidales bacterium, assembly GCA_016342645.1. Classification (GTDB taxonomy): domain Bacteria; phylum Bacteroidota; class Bacteroidia; order Bacteroidales; family JAEINX01; genus JAEINX01. The sequence goes on from JAEINX010000091.1 coordinate 1,445, forward strand.
AATAATGCCTAAAGGCTTTTGGTAGGACGAAAAGACCTTTTGGAAGGACGAAAGTGTTTTTTGAAAAGACGAAGCAATAAAATGAAATGGGGTGATGGAGTGATGGAGTGGTGGATTAATGGAGAAATTTGATGTTTTTTCGTAATATTATGCATTATTTCAACAAAAATTTTCACAAAACAACTCATTTAAATCAAGATTCTAAAACTATTTCGAAATAAATTTTTATAAATTAACATAAAAATAGTGGCAAAATAACTATTAATGCGCAAGTCACGGTGTGAATATTTTAGTAAACAACTTTTTATAATATTTAATAATCCCATTTTCCTTCAACAACTCACACCGTGACTATCAATTAAAACATTTGTTTACTTTTGTTAAATAATGAAAAATAAAAAAAACATACGATTCCTATCTCTTGAAGAAATAAAGAAATTCTTTCTTGAACACAACGAAAAGTCTTTCAGAGCAAAGCAGGTTTATGATTGGATTTGGAAGAAACATGTTTCCTCATTCGAAGAAATGAGAAATGTTTCTAAGGCTATGATAAATTTGTTAAACGAGAACTTTTTCTTGGAGAAAATAAGCATTAATAAAGAACAAAAAAGTAGCGATGGAACCATAAAAGTTGCCTTCAAACTAAGCAATAATGAAATTATTGAGGGGGTGTTAATTCCTACTACCAATCGGATTACGGCATGTATTTCAACCCAGGTTGGGTGTTCACTTGCCTGTGCATTTTGTGCTACCGGAAAACTTGGTTTTACAAGAAATTTAACATTCGATGAAATTTTTGATCAGGTTGCCATCCTAACAAAATTATCTGAAGAAAATTACGGGCAATCTTTGTCAAATATCGTTTATATGGGAATGGGAGAACCTTTACTGAATTATAAAAATGTTATTCAATCAGTTGAGAAAATTACTTCTAAAAACGGAATGGCCATGTCTCCCTATCGAATCACAATTTCGACTGTAGGGATTTCGAAAATGATTAAAAAACTCGGCGATGATAAAGTAAAATTCAATCTTGCCTTATCGCTTCATGCCGCCACCGATTCTAAACGTAGAAGCGTAATGCCTATTAATGAATACAATTCAATTGACACTTTGATTGAAGCTCTGAAATATTTTTACGAAAAAACAAAAACAAGGATCACAATTGAATATTTGTTGCTTCATAATTTCAACGACAACTTAGACGATGCAAAAGAATTATGTCGTTTTTGCAAAAATTTTCCCGTAAAAATAAACCTAATTGAATACAATCCTGTTGAGAAAAGTGATTTTCAAAAATCGGGTGAACAAAAAACCATGGAGTTTATTGAATATCTTGAAGGTAAAAACCTAATCGTTAATTTGCGAAGAAGCCGGGGAAAAGATATTGATGCTGCTTGCGGTCAATTGGCTAATAAAGGTAAGTAAGATTGTAAAGACATCATAGTTGAAAATAATTTATCATAAGGCATGCAAATTAGATATTGAATGTCTATTTTACACAAAAATAATTCAAATCCCTATTTTAAGTTAGATATTAAAGATTTGATTTTTTGTAATAATCTTTTATTCCGGAATTTTATTTACAATAACATTCAGACTTCTTGGAAGTATTTCAAAGTTTATCGGTGAATGGCCGAGAGATTCGCCATCGGTTTCCAGAAAAACATTTTTTATGGGCTTAGAAATAATCGAAATTGATTTTCCCGTAAAAGTCAAAACTTCAGGCATTTTTATAAACGATCCGTCATAAAGATTTTTTATATTTTTAACAACCTTCATTTTTGTTGTTTTCTTAATTATTGTCAAATCGAAAATACCATCATTTGGAATCGCATTTGGTAGTTGCATCATACCTCCTCCGTTAAATCTGCAAATCCCGACACTCATACTGAATATTCTACCTTTAAACTTTAGTTTATCATCAATTCTTAGTTCGATGAATTTAGTTTTGTATTGAAAAAGTCCTAAAACGATATTTAAAAGATAAGCAAATGAATTACCTCCACCCTTTTCTTTTAGACGATTAGTTTTCTTTGCCACAAAAGCATCGTAACCCAATCCGGCAACATTTGCAAAATATCTTGTTTCCTTTTTGTTTGAATTAAAATATTCAACTTTCCCAATGTCTTGAGAAAAGATTATTTCGTTTGCAATAATTTGTACAGCTTTTTTATACTTCAATGGTATTCCATACATTCTACCCCAGTCGTTTCCTGTTCCAACAGGAATCATTCCGAGGGTAATTTCCAAGGGCTGGTAAAAATTTTGAATAAAAATTCCATTTACAACTTCATTGAAAGTCCCATCGCCTCCAACCACAATCATTTTAATAAATCCTTGTTCAATGTATTTTATCGAAAGATGAATAGCGTGATTAATTTCTTTTGTAAAAACTCTTTTAAAGAGAATTCCTTCCTGAGTTAATAATGTGGATATTTTTTCCCAGTCTTTTTTACCTTTCTTTCTACCGGCATTTGGATTAACTATTACAAGCCATTTATCATTTGTCTTTTGTTCTTTTTCCATGTTGAGAAGCAATTTACTTCGAATTTAGAAGAATGTCTTTTTTTCTTTAGCAAATAAAAACAAACAACTAAAATAGGCAAAAAATGTAACACCGGCCTGCGATTCAATTGTATCTTCCGATAACATTGAAAGTATAGAAATAATAAAAAACACAAAATAATAATAATCGAATATTCTACCTGTTTTAATAGGTGGGTAAAGTAAAAACACTATAAACCAAATGAATCCGATAATTCCAAAACCTACAAAAATTGAGAGAAACTGGTTGTGTGACCTCCAGCGGAAGGAATAAACCAACGAAGAATTTTCTTTTTCATAATAATTATTGAATACCTTATTCATGTCACCGGTTCCAACACCAAGCCAAAAATTATTTTTAATTATTGAGAGAGAGGCTTTCCAATATTCAAGCCGCTGCACCACCGAATGGCCACTTGAATTACTCCCCATATTATATCTTTTAAATTCCCATATAATTTTATAAACTCTCTTTCTTATCTCGGAAATATTATCGAATATTGAATTTGCCATACCGTTCTCAATCAGGCATATTTCATGATCGGTTAATTTATTAACACCTTCGGCATCTTTTTTGTAGCCTTTTGAAGTCAAAAAACGCACCATGGTAGTCTCAACTAATTGACCTTTTTTATCTCTCCCAAAAAACTCAATTGAGCTTCGTTTATTCCATGCTTCCCGCATTTCATCTCTTGAAATATAAATCCAAACATAATAACCATTTTCAATTTGCTTATTATAAATATCATGAGTATAAGGATTTCCTAAGGATGTAGTTTCTTCCAAACTTTTTAGATTAATGGGTTTTATATGATAGACTTCTTTGAAAACTTCATTTACGTAAAAACCTATACAAATTGGAACAGCTACCAGGGTTATAATAAAAGATAGCTTTAGTAATTTACTTTTGCTGTGGAAAATATAATAAATTAATATTAAAATTAAACAGATTATTGTAATAATAACGCCAGTCATTAATTGAAGAATTAGTAAAAATGCTATTAACCATGCAATTAAGATCACTGAAGAAATTTTATAAAATATTTTTTTTTCGGATGATTGGAATAAAAAATATCCTAATGAAAATATTGCAAGACAAACATTTAAACTAAATCGAATATGAGAAATAAATGGAAAATTATCTCTAATATCAATAAATTCTTGCTTATAATAAAGAACGCTTGATATAAATGTCCCTGAAAGAACCGCGGCTATAAAAAAACCGATTAAAATGTTGAATTGTTTTTTGTTAAGTTGTTTTGTAGATGAAAATATTATTGGAAGAATAAGTATGGGTAATTTGGTTCTTAAATCTTTAAAGGCATAATTAAAATCATCGGTAAAAAACAGGCCGATTATGTGTAAAAGCCAAAAGGAAAAAAAAACTAAAGCAGCTTTGTTTTTAAAAAAACTTTTAAATTTGTCACATAAATTTCCATCCACCAACCAATTTAAAATCAAAAGAATTTGAGCAACACTCATAACATATCTTGATAAGGGAACTGAAATTGCCAGCAATATCAAAATATAGAAATATATTTTTGAATGTATTTCTTTTATTTTATACAAAACTTATTTTTTAATAAAAAAACTTGCTAAAAGTACTATTTTTTATATTAAATAAAACCATTAATTTTACTTTTGCTTTTTAATAAAAAATCCTTTTATGATTGAAAAAATTGAATTCTACAAGTCCAAAATAAACCGGAAACAAAAATTTTCAATCTTGATCCCTTCATGGAACAATCTTGAATATCTGAAACTTTGCATTAATAGTATAAAAAAGAATTCACATTTTGACCATCAAATCGTTGTTCATATTAATGAAGGCTCGGATGGCACATTAGAATGGATAAAGGAACAAGATTTGAGTTATTCATATTCCAAGAAAAATGTTGGAGTTTGTTATGGATTTAACGCTCCTTCTTCATTGGCAGTCTCTGATTATCTTGTCCTTCTTGATGATGATGTTTATGTTTGTCCTGATTGGGATTTATTTCTTTGGGAAGAAATTGAAAAACTTGACACTAAATATTTTTCAATATCAGGAACAAAGATAGAGCCTATTAATACTCTGAACAACTGTGTGATATCACCTTTTGACTTCGGAAAATCACCTGGAGAATTCAACGAAACAGAATTATTGAAACAATATGACAAATATGAATTCGCTGATTGGAACGGAAGTAAATGGTATCCATTAATAATTCATAAGGATATTTGGAACTCAATCGGAGGACTAAGTATTGAATTCACACCGGGAATGTATTCTGATCCTGATTTTATGATGAAATTATGGCATGCGGGTGTGAGATATTTTAAAGGATGTAGTAATAGTTTATCTTATCATTTTATTTCACGGACAGTTAGCCGGATAAAAAAGAACAATGGCAAAAAACAATTTTTGTTGAAATGGGGAATGGGAAGCTCTACTTTCAATAAATATTATTTGCGACTTGGAACTGAATTTACAGGTCATTTAAAAGAACCTGAAAAAACTATGTCATTAAAATTAAGTCTTTTTAAAGATAAATTAAAGCGGATTTTTTCTTTTTGATTTATAGTCACGGTGTGAATTATTATAAATAAATGAAATATAATTATTAATATTTAGTGTTTTTTTATGCTATTCACACCGTGACTTGCAGAATTAAGCTTATAAGCTTTTGCATATTTTAAAAAAGTTTCAAAAGCAGTGATTTCGCAAATCATAAAACCATAAAAACCGTCAAGAAAACCAAGTTTAAAAAAATAGTTTCTTAAGAATTTTGCTATTGATTTAGTGAAAATGTTAAAAATTGAAATTTTCTTGTTCAAATTAACAATTTCATTTGCCGCAATTGTGCTAAATTTATTTGCTTGTGTAATGTGTTCATCTATTGTATAATAAGTGTAGTGGTGCAAATCTCCATTCAATTGAAGTTCTGTACAATCATTTTGCAAAATAATTTTATCGTGTGGATTTACTCCACCCCATTGTGCTTTTCGTTTATCAAATAATCGAAGTTTTTTATCGGGATACCAGCCACTATGTTTTATCCATTGGCCGCAATAATTTGCCAGACGATTCATGGAATATCCATCAGCTTTCCAGTTTTGTTTTGTTTTTTTTATTGAGGAAATTAACTCTTCTGAAAGTGCTTCATCGGCATCAAGTGATAGAACATGAAAATATTTTGATAGCGATAATGCATAATTCTTTTGACCGATATATGATTCAAATTTATGTTGATGAAATTTTACAGCGTATTCTTTGCAAATTTCTTCTGTTTTATCATAAGAAAACGAATCAACAACTAAAATCTCATCAGCAATATCAACAACAGAATCAAGACAACGACTAATGTTTTTTTCTTCGTTCAGTGTAATTATGACTACCGAAATTTTTACTTCCATTTCAATTAATTAATTATTTAACAAAAATAATAAATCTGGATAAATGATTACATTCAAATAAAATAACGAATATCGAACAAGGAATGATGAATACTAAAAACTTCATTATTTGAAAATCCTTGTTCGGTGTTTAAATGTGTATTAAAATAATAATATTCAAAAAACTACACGATACAATCATGCGGTAACAGAGCTTATCTGATGTATTTTGTTTAATTACAAGTTTGTTAGAAATCCACAGGTCAATTTACTTAATACGGTCAACACCAAGGTCTTTACAAATTTTGTTTGCAAGCATGTCTTTTATTTCATTGTGTCGTGGAATTGAGGAACGTTTATTTTGTGAAGGGTTTATCCACCACGAATGATTTCCTCCTTCACGTAATAATATGCACCCATTTATTCGCAAATACTTAAGAAGCTTACTTCTTTTCATACAGCAATTTTCTCTTTTTCAAAACCTTTTCCGGCAACAGAAAGTGCATCTTGCCGATTAAATTCCAAGGCTTCTCTCAGAACTATTTTCAGACTTTCCAGTAATTTACTTCGGGTTTTTTCCTGACAATTTACGCCGGGAATCTCTTCAATCCATCCTACCCAATTATCCTCAACATTATTTATAATTGCAGTATATTCCATAATTTTCAATCATTTTATTTACTATTTCTACAAAGATAAACATTTTTGTACCGGACCCCAAGAATTTCTTTTAAAAGACTAATATCGAATATCGAACAAGAAATAAAGAATTTTGAGGTTCCAAATAATGTTATAAATTCTTTTAATATCTTCTTATCTTCTCCAGAAAGCGGGTGACAATAAAACCAATACTGTAAATAACTCGAGTCGTCCGATTATCATCAGAAACGAAAGGAACCATTTACCTGCTGCCGGAATGGCTGCATAGTTTCCAACCGGGCCAACGTCGCCTAATCCCGGTCCTATATTTCCGAGAGTTGCAATAGTTGCTCCTATTGAAGTTTCAAAATCAAGGCCAAACAATGACATAAACATTGTACCAAAGGCAAAAATTATTATATAAATCAGAAAAAAGGCCATTACTTTAAAAATAATTTCCTGAGAAACTCCTTTTCCATTCAACTTTACGGGAATGATTGCATTAGGGTGAAGTAATCGTTTCAATTCTATCCAACTGTTTTTAAACAATAATAATTGACGCATAACTTTTATCCCGCCACCGGTTGATCCTGCACAACCACCGACAAACATCATTAAAAATAAAATAAGCCATAGTAATCCCGGCCAAATTAAGTAATCAGCTGTAATATAACCTGTTGTTGTAATTATTGAAACGGTTTGAAAAATTGATTCTCTGAATGACTCTTCAAAATTCATATTTCTTTTTAAAATTAAAGAAATGGTAATGATAATTGTAACTGCGGCAATTAGATAAATGTATGCACGATATTCGTCATTTTTAAAAACCTTTAAAATATTTCCGTGCAAAGCTATATAATGAAGTGTAAAATTAGTTCCTGCGAAAATCATAAATACAGTAATAACATATTGAATATATGGAGAGTAATTTGCAATACTCGTGTTTTGAGTAGAAAAACCACCGGTTGCCATAGTTCCGAATGCATGACAAAGGCCATCAAAAAGATCCATTCCGCCAAACATCAAAAAAGCTGTTTCAGCAAAAGTCAGGAGGATATAGATTCCCCATAGCCTTTTAGCTGTATGAGCAATTCGTGGGTGAAGCTTATCGAGAGTCGGGCCGGGAATTTCGGCAACAAACAACTGCATGCCGCCTATTCCCAAAATCGGAAGTATTGCAACCGAAAGTACAATAATGCCCATTCCACCGATCCAGTGAGTAATACTTCTCCAAAATAAAATTCCTTTTGGAACAACTTCAATGTCTGTAAGTATTGTGGCTCCTGTAGTAGTAAAGCCGGAAACAGTTTCAAAAAAAGCATCTGTAAAACTTGTTATGGTTCCACTTAAAATAAAGGGCAAAGTTCCAAACAAGGAAATAATTATCCACGAAGTAGTTACAATTATTACACCTTCTCTTTTGCCAATATGTTTTCCTTTAGCATTTTTCGTCAGAATTGAAAGTGCTAAACCTGACAAAATACATATTATACCAGAAATTATTAAGGGATCGCATCTATCTCCTGAGTAGTAAAGTGCAATAGGTATTCCAAAAAACATGAAAATACCTTCAAACATGAGTAAAAATCCAATTACTCTAATAATAATTTTAATATTTATTTCCGGCCAGCTAAGCATTTAAAAATAAACATTAATCAAACAATTTTTCAACTTTTTTCATTGCTTCCGGGAGAGAAAATATTACTACTTTGTCATTTTCTTTAATTTGAAAATCACCTACTGCAATATAGCTTTTTCTACCTCTAATAATTCCACCAATTATCGCCCCTTCAGGGATTTTAAGCTTACATATCGGATGTTTTATAATTGCAGATCGTGAATTTGCCACAAATTCAATAACTTCCGCATTTGTTCCGCTTAAACATTTAATTGATTTTGTTTTTAACGGTCGGGTAAATTTTGCAATATAACTCGCCGTAATAAGCTTTTTATTAATAATTGTATCTATACCAATACTTTGAGAGATTCCAATGTAGTCAATATTTTCAACTAATGCTATCGTTTTTTTTACTCCAAATTTTTTGGCATGCAAACAAGTCAGAATATTTGTCTCCGAATTATTTGTAACGGAAACAAAAGCATCAAAACTTCTTAAACCTTCTTCTTCTAACAGTTTAATATCACTCGCATCTCCATTAATAACTAATGTTTCATCAAAAAAGTCGCTTAACTCAAGACACTTTTTTTTATCTTTTTCAATTAATTTAATGTTTAAACCTTTTCTTAATTGCTTTGCAGCAGTCCTGCCAACACGGCCACCTCCGGCAATCATTATACTTTTTATATCAATCTTGCGCTTGCCGCTCAAAATTAATAAATCATTGACACCTTCGGGTTTAGTAATTATATAAATTAAATCATTCGGTAATAAAAGATCATTTCCTGAAGGAATAATAGTTTTAGAGTTTCGATGAATGGCAATTGCTCTAAAGTCAAGATGAGGGTATTGCTGTGAAATTTGATATAAATTTTTATTCGCAACCGGAGCATCTTCCTCCAGTTTTATCAAATAAATAGACAATTTATTATCTGAAAATTCAAAAATCTCAGTAGCTGCTGAATGATTAATTAATTTGATTATTTCGTGGGCGGCAATATTTTCGGGGCAAACAAGTTCATCAATTCCTAAAGATTTAAATATTCCTTGACTTTCAACAGATAGGTTATCAGTACTATTAACTCTGGCTATGGTTGTTTTTGCACCAAGTTTTTTTCCTAAAAGAGCTGTAATAATATTGATTTGTTCATCATGGACAACAGAAACCAACAAATCAGTCTTTTTAATATTAGCCCTTTTTAATACGGAAATTGAGGTGGAGTTACCGGCTATGGCCATAATATCAGTATGAGATTCAACCCTTTTTAATAAATCCTCGTGTGGATCAACAATAGTGATATTGTGATTTTCATCAGCCAGTTCCTCAGCTAAATATAAACCAACCTCTCCATCCCCGGCAATTATTATATTCATTTTTAAATCCTTTTTCTCTCTTCCTTGAATAAAATGACTCTATACATAAAGTAACAAAAACATGTTTATTGTAAATTTTATGCTGTGTTTCATTTCACATTAGTTTGCGAAAATACTTTTTTCTATTAATAAAAAACAAAGTTGAAGAAAAATTTTATTAATTTGAAGAAAATTGAAAATTTTAAATCTATTTTCCTAAATCTTTAACTTTGCGGCATGATTTATCCTAAAAACTTTGAACAAAAAATAGGTTTTTCTTCAATCAGAGAACTTTTAAAGGATGCTTGTATAAGCCCGCTCGGAGAAAACTTTGTTGATAAAATTCGGTTCTCATCAAATTTTGAATTAATTAAAAAGCTTCTCTCACAGGTTGAAGAATTCAGGCAAATTCTTTTGTTTGGCGAACAATTTCCTTCTCAAGATTATTTCGATCTTAGGCCTGAGCTGAAAAGGATAAATATTAAAGGAACTTTCATCGAACAGGAACTTTTGGTTGATCTTAGGCTTTCGTTAAATACAATTACCAATATTATTTCTTACATAAAAAAGCTTGAAATTGATGAATTTCCATTTCTAAACGAACTTATTGAAAATGTAATTGTTGATAAAAATATTCTTATTAAAATTAATGCAATTATTGATGAAAGGGGAGGAATGAGAGACAATGCTTCCTCAAAATTACAAAGTATAAGAAGTGAATTAATTAGCAAACAATCGACAATTGATAAAAAAATTAACAAAACACTTTTGCTTGCCCGAAAATCGGGTTGGGCAGCAGAATTTGTTGAGCCGACAATTAGAAATGGCAGGCTTGTAATCCCGATGCATGCAGCAAATAAACGAATGATTAAAGGTTTTATTCACGATGAATCATCAACCGGACAAACAGTTTATGTTGAACCGGCTGAGGTGTTTGAAATCAACAATGATTTGCGTGAACTCGAAAATGCCGAGAAGAGGGAAATAGTAAAAATACTCACCGATTTCACAAATTTTATAAGGCCAAATTCCGAGCAACTAATCTCAAATTATCATTTTCTTGGAATAATTGATTTCGTTAGAGCAAAAGCAAAGTTTGCTTTACAAATTGAGGCAAACAAACCATTTTTGTTAAATAAACCCTTAATTAACTGGACTAATGCTAAGCATCCTCTTTTGTATCTATCGCATAAAGAACAGAAAAAACCTGTGGTTCCTTTAGATATTTCGCTTGATGATAAAAATAGAATTTTAATAATTTCAGGCCCAAATGCAGGTGGAAAATCAGTTTGTTTGAAAACTGTCGGACTACTTCAATATATGCTTCAATCGGGTTTATTGATTCCCGTAAAAGAAGATTCAAGTGCAGGTGTTTTTACCAAATTTTTTATCGACATCGGTGACGAACAATCACTTGAAAATGATCTTAGCACATACAGTTCTCACCTTTTAAATTTGAAATTTTTTATAAATCATTCCGATAATAAATCATTGATTTTAATTGATGAATTTGGAACCGGAACCGAACCACAGCTTGGCGGGGCAATTGCTGAAGCAACACTCGAAAAAATTAATCAGAAAAATTCTTTTGCCGTAATAACTACTCATTATACAAATTTGAAATTAATGGCCGGCAAAACTGATGGAGTTTTCAATGGTGCCATGCTTTTCGATACGACAACTATGACTCCACTCTACAAATTAAGAATTGGAATGCCCGGAAGCTCATTTGCCTTTGAAATTGCAAAAAAGATAGGTTTTCAAAAAGAAGTTTTGAGTAACGCAACAAAAAAAACCGGAAAAACTCAAATTGATTACGACCAAGCTTTACAGGATTTGGAGGTCGAAAAAAATAAATTAAAAGATGGCGAAACAAAGCAAAAAATGGCCGATGATTTTTTGTCGGATATGATTGATAAATACCAAAAATTAAAAAACGAAATTGAAGAGAAAAAGGAAACACTGCTGCAGCAAGCAAAAAACGAAGCCTTGGAATTAATCGCCAACTCAAACAAACTTATTGAAAAAACTATTAGAGAAATCAGAGAAGATCAGGCTGATAAAGAAAAAACTAAAAAACTTCGCGAAAACCTTAGGAAAGAAACTGAAATAATTAAAGCTAAGAAAATTACTACCAAAGAAAAAACAAAACAAAAACTCAGAAAAAAATTTAGGGAGAAAACTTCGGTCGAAACCGATCAAATTATTAAAGTTGGCGACTTTGTTTCAATCGAAGGGCAAACATCGGTTTGCGAAGTGGCTGAAATTATAGGTAAAGATGCCATTATTTTGAGTGATTCAATCAGCTTGAGAGTTTCTTTGTCTGTGCTGAAAAAAACTTTAAAAAAGCCTGCATCTTACCGAAAAAAATCATACAGCAATATTATTAATGAGTTGAATCAAAAAATGGCTAATTTTAATCTTTCGATTGATGTTAGGGGAAAACGTGCCGACGAAGCCCTTTCGTTGGTAACAAAATACATTGATGATGCCATTTTGCTAAATGTTCGCCAAGTGAGTATTCTTCATGGAAAAGGTGATGGAGTTTTAAGGCAACTTATTCGTGAGTATTTATCATCGGTAAACGAAATCAAACAATACAAAGACCAACATATCGAATTTGGTGGACATGGGATAACGCTTGTTTCGTTGAAGTGAGGTGATTAGAGTCTGTCAAAGAAAATAAACCATTAATAAGGTTTCTTAAACTACATTCACAAAACCCAAGACTTAATTTGTGGGCCTCTACCCATAAAGTTCTTCCAATTCCAGTTTTTTCATTCTCGACTTAATGGCTCCTTTTGTCCGTCCAAAATGCTTTACCATATCACGAACATTAATCCCTTCGCAATACATGATAGTTAATTCATCATCAAGTTTTGTAGTCCATGGCTTATATGCATGCCTGTGTTTTTCCCTGATTTTTCCATATGAATATTCCATTTCTTTGAGAGAAGTACTCAATTCTATTCTTGGTACCGTAATAGGTTTATAATCTATTCTTTCATCTATGCTTTGTACTCTCATTTTATGAATTCTTGATGAAACAGGAAAATCTTTTGGCAAAAGGTTTTCAGGAATATAGACACTGTTTTTTGTTCTGGTAATTGCAACATAAAGAAGATTTATTTCTTCGTTAAGTTTGGATATGTTAATTTCTTTATCACTGTTATTGGTTTTTAGTTTTTCCAATTTTTCTTCAGTAATAAAATCATTTACAATCTGAACAGCATCATATTCCATTCCTTTGCAGCGATGTACCGTTGAAAATATCATTTCTGCTTTTTCTTTTTCGTCATTTTCAACGTGCTTTTCTTTAATTCGCTTAATAATGTTTGGTATTTCATTTCCATATTCTTTCACAATTTCAAGCATTAAACCAAGTTGGACATCTTCTGTTTTTTCTATATAATCTTTCAATTCAGCAAGGCTTTTCATTTTCTTAATTAATTTATCTCTAACCAATCTTCTCCTTCCATTATACAGATTCAAAATATCATAAAGTGAAGCCCCATCATCGGCATAAGTATATGAGTTTATGTTACCTTCAAAATAAATATACTTTATCTTCTCTTTTTCTGTTACGTATTCAATAGCTTTTAATAAAAGTCCAAGATTAGTTCTTGCCAGAACTGCCTTAACTTTGTAATCCTTTGTTTTTCCTTTTCCTATTATTGATATGGGTTTATAAATATCTAAGTGATTTTTCCATTTCAAAATTCCCATTCCCAGGTTGGCAATTTCCTGGCTAAAACGAAAACTCGTTGATAAATGATACGTTTTGAAGTTTGTTTTTTCCAAAGAATTAACAGCATATCGCCAGCCATAAATCTGTTGGTGGGTGTCTCCAACAATTACTTTAGTAGCTCTTTGCTTAACAAATATATCAAGCATTGCCGGTGAAGCATCTTGTCCTTCGTCAAACAGAATATAGTCAAAATCAAGTTTTGGATTCGATAATTGAAACTTCTTCAAGTAAAAATCATGAGTGATCTCAATTTCACCTTTATCCATTTTACTTAAAAAAAGGCGGGTTTTTTTCTCAATATATTTATAAAACGCTTTTACAAATTTTTTGGCTTTATAATCTGAAACAACCTCAAGGTAGCTTAAATCTTTAACTCTTTGCTTGTTGCTATTGCAAAAAAAAGAAACAAATTTGTTAATATGATTAGCAATAATAAATTCGGTATGCGTTTCATCATTTCCTTTGATTTTTAGAAGTTCGACAATCTCATATGTTTTATAACCTTGATGTCTGATTTTGTAATTGTTTTTGAAAACAATGTTTTTATAAGCAAGTGAATGTGCAGTTTCAACTTTTACATTTGTAAGTCCTTTGTCCGAAAATTTTTTAACAGCCTCTAATTTAACCGATTTATTAAATGCAAGATAAAGTATTTTGCTGTTTTTCGGACGAGCATTAGCATACTCAATAACTGTCGAAGTTTTACCGGAACCGGCAACAGCATTTATTTTGATGTTACCGCTTGAGTTGATGATGCTATACTGCTCTTTGGTTAATTTCATTTTCAGTCAAAATCGTATCTGCAAAAATAGTCTTTTGAAAATTTTCGATGAATTTATTTGACGAAAACAATAAAAAATAATGGGCTTAGATTGGGTGTTTTTACTTCTTTTTTCTAAAAATCATCAAAGGACTACCTACATGAATTTCCAATTTCAGTTAAAAGATTTTCGATTTCCTCCAAATCCGTTAAGGTCATTAATTTTATTCGAAATTGTTTAAAATTAGGGATAGCTCGAAAATAGCTGCTATAATGTTTTCGGATTTCGAAAATAGCAGTTCTTTCGCCTTTAATTTCTATAGAATTTTCAAGGTGATTTCTACAAACTTTCACTTTTTCTAACAATTCCGGTTTAGCTAAAAACCTCCCTGTTTCAAAATAATGTTTTATCTCCTTAAATATCCATGGATTTCCAATACTTCCGCGGCCTATCATAATCCCATCAACATTATATTTGTTTTTCATTTCAAAAGCGTGTTGAGGTTCTGTAATATCACCGTTTCCGAAAACAGGGATTTTCATTCTCTGATTATTTTTTACTTTACCAATTAATGTCCAATCAGCTTCGCCGCGATACATCTGTGATTTTGTACGGCCATGAATACTTATTGCCTTAATTCCAACATCTTGTAAGCGTTCTGCGATTTCAACAATGTTTTTGTTGTTTTCATCCCAACCCAATCTTGTTTTGACAGTAACCGGTAAATCTATTGATTGAACAACCTCAGATGTGATTTTCACCATTTTATTAATATCCTTAAGCATTCCTGCCCCTGCTCCCTTTGAAGCAACTTTTCGCACAGGGCAACCCCAGTTAATATCAATTAAATCAGGCTTTGATTGTGTGGCAGTAATAGCTGCAAGCTTCATTGAATCAATATCATGTCCAAAAATTTGAATTCCAATCGGCCTCTCTTTTTCAGAAAAGTCTAATTTTCTTTTACTCTTAACAGCATCTCTTATCAAACCCTCGGAAGAAATAAATTCTGTAAACAATAAGTCAACACCCATATCTTTACAAATAAGGCGAAACGATGAATCAGTAATGTCCTCCATTGGTGCGAGTATTAGAGGGCATTTACCTAAACAAATATTTTCAATTTTAACCAAAATAAAAACCAATTTGATTTTAAAAATCGAATGTTGTAAAATTGCATTCCAATTGCAAAAATAAATTATTAATACTTTTATTCTTATTTTCGCCTCTTAAAATTTTAATATGAAACAATCTTTTTTTTATGGATATTCTAATTTGGCAAAATTTCTGAGCCTGATTATGATTATTTTTGTTTGTTTACTGTTTACCTTGCTTTTAGGAATTGTGTTTGCAATTCCTTTTTTTGGTACAAATATTCTTGATTTACTCTCAGGATTATCAATTTATGAAAATTCCGAATCAATAAATTTATTAAAATATTTTCAGGTAATTAATCAAATTGGGATTTTTATTCTTCCTGCAATTTTTTATTCCTATCTTAATGAAAGAAATGTAATTTCAACTTTAAAACTTAATATCAGACCTAAAATATTAACATTAATATTCGCATCAATATTAATATTTATTTCTATTCCCTTTGTTGATTGGATGATTTCTGTAAATCAAGCCATGAAATTTCCAGAGTTTTTAAATAATTTAGAAAATTGGTTTAGAGAATCAGAAAATCAAGCTATTGCATTAACAGAACTTTTTCTTGAAGTGAATACAATTTGGGGATTATTGTTTAATATTTTTATGATAGGGATAATGGCTGCTATCAGTGAAGAGTTTTTATTTCGAGGAGTTTTATTAAAGCTTTTTGCAGATTGGACAAAGAACATTCACCTTGCTGTGATTTTTTCTGCAACATTGTTTAGTGCATTTCATCTTCAATTTTATGGTTTTTTCCCTCGGTTTATGTTGGGAGTTTTATTAGCTTATCTTTATGTTTGGACAAAATCATTATGGGTGCCGATATTTATTCATTTTTTGAATAATGCCATTGCTATAATTATTTCATTTTTATTCAATAAAGGTGTAATCTCTTTCGGCATAGAATCTGTAGGGATTTATAATACCTATGTTTTTTGGGGAAGTATTTTATTGATTATCACTTTTATTACACTTATTTTTCTTAACGAGAAGGGTAAACTACTAAAAATTTGATTAAATAATAAAAAGGATAACATCAAACTTTGTGATGCTATCCTTTCAGTCTTTCGAATGCTTATTTCTTTTTTTAAGAAAAAACTTTCAAAGATTAACAAATAATTCAAAAAGAACTGTTAATCAAGAAGGCTTTTTTTCTTAATATTATACACTTTCTTAGCTCCATAGGCTGCTCCCAGAGTTAGCATAATTATTAATCCGCCACCAA
>JAEINX010000092.1 GCA_016342645.1 Bacteroidales bacterium
TCTTTTGTTTGTCATAATCGTACAAATTTATAGATTTTTAACTATAATTCTGTCCGACTTTCTGGGGGGCTAAAACAAGAAGTGAAACTTGCTTTTTGGCTTTCTAAAAAATCCATTAGCTCATCTTCCTTTCCATTATTCCAATAGATTTCTTCTAAGTTTTGATAAATCGTTGGATTTCCTGGGGCGAACATAAAAAACTGTGTGGTTTTATTCTTATATTCATTAGTTTCCATCTTTACTTCAAGAGCTAAAAGTGAATGTAAAACATTGTAATTGTTTGGATTTATTGAATCTGCTACCCTATAATATTTTAGTGCATTTTGAAAATCGTTTAATTCGGTATAAATAACACCAATCATTTTTGCTGCATCAGATTTATGATCAATATATACATATAATTCGAGTGCTTTTTTAGCATACTCAATTGCTTTTTCTCTTTCATTAATTGTGAGGTACGCATAAGCTAGATTATAATAGCTAGAAGGATAATTTTCATTCAATTCAATGGACTTCTTAAAATATGGAATAGATTCTTCAACCTTATTTTGTTTCAAATATGAATATCCTATCCCGTATAAAGACCAATAGTCGAACTCTCCATTTTGATATGCCAAATCATAATTTAAAATTATTCTATTTAACACGATTGAGTCTGGTTCAAGCCAATTGCCACCATATTTTAAAAAGACTTCATGATAGAAATATCCCAAAGTTTTTCTGAGTTTGAAATTTTCAGGAAATTGCTTAATCAGAAGATTTAGAATTGAATCAGGGGGGAAGTAATACATTGAAAATTCCCCTTCAGCTCCTCTAAAATCCATAAGTTCTTCATTTTCTTCCAAATCTTTCAAAGCAAAGAGCTGGTGCATGATGCTTGACACAAAATAATCTAGTAAAATTTTAGTTTTTTCAATAACTATTTCAGGATTTTGGTTCCCTAGGTCTAATTTTTCCAGTACTAAATATGCAGAATCATATTTCTTATTTTCTATTAATATTTTTGATTCGCTCAATTCATTTTCTTGAGAAAAAACTAATCCAAAAGTTAGTAATAGTGTAATAGTAAAGAATATCTTCATAAGTTTTTGTTTATTTTGTATACCTTCTAAATATATGCTAACCAATGAGCGTTATTTTGCATTTGTCCATTGTGATTGATTTTATTAAATTATTGATTAATAGTAATTTCATAGTTACGAAATAAATAAACATAATTTTTATAATGCAAATTTATTTAAATTATTTAAATATTCAACATCTAATGGGCTTGGATAAATTCAATTTTAATATACCGGGGAGTCTAATTATCTGACTTTGTTTATAGCTTCTTCTTTAAGTTTTGTTTCAAATAGGAAGGAAATATGAAATTTGATACAATCCGCAGAGTGGATTCAATGTGAATAGCCCTGTACGTAGTACGGGGTATTAAGGCCGATACCAAATCTTGAATCCTTAAGGGATTCAATCAAAACATATTACAAAGCCTCAATCAACACAATCAAACACATAATATTTATTCTGATTTATTTAATCCCCTTGGGATTAATAGTATGTTTTTCGCATTTTTATCCACAGATTCCATCTGTCGCTATTCACGTTTAACCACTTATCCATCAAAAGATTAATCCTGATTATAGATTCCCAAATCTCAAATCCCGTAGTGTGCCTTTGTGAAAACTCTTAGTACTCCTTTGTGGTTAATTTTTTCACCATTAGCATTATTTCGTCTATCTCAATCATTTCTCCTATTTCCCTATTACCACTATTTCCTTATTTCCCAATTCACTGATAAAATTACTACTACTTAGGTATAATAAAAAAACTCTATTTTTGCATATCTATTATGGAAATTGAATTACAGAATTTTAAATTATGTCTTTAGAGTTAGCAAAACGAATTAATTCATTCAAAAAGCTTGGCCAGATAATTGGTCATCTTGATACTGATACCCATATCGCAAACGAGAACAAGGAAATAATTTCAGCTTATAATTCTTTAAATGTAGAAATTCAAAATTGCCGAAATTACAATCCATGGTTCACAAAGGAAAATGTAAAACATGCGATCCTGGCAATTTCTGAAATGCTCAACGGAGAAAATTTAAACAATTGGCTTGCCGCTTATACGATTCCCGATAAACTGCAAAATCCTAAAAATATTGCTGTTGTAATGGCCGGAAACATCCCTCTTGTCGGCTTTCATGATTTTTTATGTGTCTTGATTTCTGGAAATAATTTTATCGGTAAACTTTCATCCGATGATAAAAGATTATTGCCTGCTTTAAGCAAACTATTAATTGCAATTGAACCTGATTTTTCTGAAAAAATTGAATTTGCCGATAACTTTATTAGAAATTTCGATGCAGTTATTGCTACCGGAAGTAATAATACAGCCAGATATTTTGAATATTATTTTGGAAAATATCCCAACATTATTAGAAAAAACAGAAATGGAGTAGCGGTTATATCAGGCAATGAAACTGAAGAAGACTTTAAAGCTCTCGGCGAGGATATTTTCATGTACTTCGGGCTTGGTTGCCGTAATATTTCCAAGTTGTTTGTCCCCGAAAACTATTCCTTCAATGCTTTTTTTCAATCAATTGAAGACTTCAAGCAAATTTTTTTTAATCATAAGTATAAAAACAATTACGATTATTACAGATCCATTTATCTTGTGAACTCCGAAAAGCATCTTGATAATGGATTTTTATTATTAAAGGAAAGCCAATCATTTGCCTCGCCTGTTTCTATAATTTATTATGAATATTACAAAAGCCAAGATGAATTATTGAAACATCTCGTTGCGAATAATGAAAAAATTCAATGCATTGTTTCAAATGATTCAGATAATGATAAACAAATCCCATTCGGAAAAAGCCAGTTTCCCAATCTTCCCGATTATGCCGATGGAGTTGATACTTTGAAATTTTTGTTGGGTCTGAGTAATATTTAAGTTTTTTTATATTTTCAACGTTTCTATTTCTTCTTTTGACAGTCCTGTTAATTTCATTATTATTTCTATTGATAAACCATCTTTAAGTCCATTTATAGCGATTTCTATTTTTTCTTCAATCTTTCCTTCTATTTTCCCTTCTATTTTTCCCTCAATTTTTCCTTCCTCCCAAGCAGTATCAACTGAATTCTTTATATCTCTGTATGCGTTCAAACTTTCCTGATATTTGCGAAATTCTTCCTTGTCCAATTTTGCTATTTCGGCTGTTTCAAATAATTTTAAAAAAATTTTTTCTTTCAGTTCAACAGGTATCCTGTCTAACTTGTTCAGATTTTTTAATACAAAAAGCCATTTGTGATATTTAGTTTCTAATTGTTTTTCAGTCATGTTAAATTTTGGCATTTCCAAATACACAAATGTTAATTTATCGTAAAAAACTTTTTTTGTTTCAATATCCGAAAGTTTTACATCATATCTGAATTTTTCAGCTTGGTTTTTATCTTCATCAAAGACAAAGTCTAAAATAGCTACCAAATAAACATTTTTTAATTTAAAATCCCAATCTTTTCCAACAACAGCCTGTTCTTGAATTGGAAAGGTTGAATAATATAAAGTTCTGTCTTTAAAATATTTTTGTTTGGTTTTTTGTATTTCAACAATAAATTTTTCGCCATTTTCATTTGTGCAATATAAGTCAAAAACAGCTTTCCTGTCGCCTTGTGAAATTGGTAATTTTTCGGCGGGCAGATACGAAATTTCCTTTATTTCTCCTTCTTGTTCTTTTAATAGTTCATTTAAAAAATCAAGTAATAAATCTTTGTTTGGTTCTTCTCCAAAAAGTCTTTTAAATCCGTAATCGGTAAAAGGATTGATATATTTTTCTCTAAATTCGGTCATTTATATACTCTATTTGTAGCAAAGTTAATCATTTTTTAATAATAGCTTTATTGCTACAACCTCAAATTATTTTAGCATCTCCAAAAACTCATCTTCTTCAATAATTGGAATCTTCAAACTCTGAGCCTTTTTTAATTTTGTAGGGCCCATATTTTCACCGGCAAGTACGAAATTAACTTTAGAAGAAATTGCCGAAACGGCTTTTCCTCCATGTTCTTCAATTGTTTGTTTGATTTCGTCACGCGTAAAGTTTGTCAACCTTCCACTGGCAACAATAGTTTTTCCTTCCAATTTACTTGAAATAAGCTTTGGAATATTCTCAAGTTCAAATTGTAGTCCTGCTGCCTTTAGACGTTCAATGATTAAAATATTCTCAGGTTTATTAAAGAAATTTATCAAACTTTCAGCAATTTTATCACCAATTTCATCAACTGAAATTAATTCTTCAAAATCTGCTTTTATTAAATTATCAATAGTTTTGAAATGAAAAGCAAGTATTTTAGCAACCGTTCCGCCAACAAACCTGATTCCAATGGCAAATAATACACGCTCAAAGGGAACTTGTTTTGAAGCATCAATTGCGTTTAGAATATTTTCGGTAGTCTTTTTTTGAAAACTTATCTTTTTTTCATTTTTTTCATTTTCGGCAGGGAAAATTTTTTCAAGCCCAAATAAAGATTTGTAATTAAGATCATATAGATCTGCGATATTTCTAACAAGCTTATTATCAAAAAGGATTTCGATTTTCCCTTCACCTAAACTATCAATATTCATTGCTTTTCTGGAAATAAAATGCTCAAGTTTTCCTTTTATTTGAGGTGGGCAATTATCTTCATTCGGGCAATAATGGTTTGCTTCGTCTTCTTTTTTAATTAATAAAGTATTGCACTCAGGGCAATGTGAAATGAATTCCACAGCTTTTGAATCGGTTTTTCGCTCTAAAAGATCAACCCCGACAATTTTAGGAATAATTTCGCCGCCTTTCTCAACATAAACCGTATCTCCAATCCTAACATCAAGTTCTTTGATTATGTCGGAATTATGCAAAGAAGCTCTTTTTACGGTCGTTCCGGCCAGATGAACGGGTTTCAGGTTTGCGACAGGTGTAATTGCACCGGTTCTGCCCACCTGATAAGCTATTGAAAGAAGCTCCGTACTCACTCTTTCGGCTTTAAATTTATACGCAATCGCCCAGCGTGGTGATTTGGCCGTAAAACCAAGTTGCTCTTGCTGTCGATAAGAATTTACTTTAATTACAATCCCATCAATATCAA
This sequence comes from Bacteroidales bacterium, assembly GCA_016342645.1. Classification (GTDB taxonomy): domain Bacteria; phylum Bacteroidota; class Bacteroidia; order Bacteroidales; family JAEINX01; genus JAEINX01. The sequence continues at coordinate 5,127 of JAEINX010000092.1, forward strand.
AGGCTAAATTTTTTCTTGCTTTATCCCAATCATTAATAAATTCATTTATTTCTGAAATATTTTTACAAATAGCGATATTATTTGAGATTTTAAAATCCCATTTTTTTGCCTCGTTTATATTATCATAATGAGAATTAAAAGGCAGGTTTTCACCAACAATATTATAAAGAAAACAATCGAGAGGCCGTTTTGCAACGATTGCCGAATCCTGCATTTTTAAAGTTCCCGAAGCTGCATTTCGAGGGTTAGCAAAAGGAAGTTCACCTATTTCCTGACGTTCGGCATTTAATTTTTCAAATCCTTTGTGTGGATAAAAAATCTCGCCCCTTATCTCAAATTCAACAGGATAATTCCCATGTAATCGAAGAGGAATTGTTCTGATTGTTTTTACATTTGCCGTAACATCATCGCCATGGATTCCATCACCACGGGTTACTGCCTGAAATAATAAACCATTTTTATATGTTATATTAATTGCAACGCCATCGTATTTCAATTCACAAACATATTCGACTTCGTCATTGATTATTTTCTTAACTCTTTCATCAAAATCAACAATCTCGCCAATTGAGTAAGTGTTGCTTAGTGAAAGCATTGGATATTTATGAACAACTTGTTTGAAGTCTTTTGTTATATCACCTCCAACACGTTTAGTCGGAGAATCAGGTTCAACATATTCGGGATTCTGTTTCTCGAGTTTTTGAAGCTCTTCTAACAACATATCAAAATCATAATCGCTTATAGTCGGTTGAGAAAGAATATAATAATTATAATTATGCTTCCTGATTTTTTCTGAGAGTTCTTTTATTTTTTGTTTTGGATTATTCATTGTCATTTAGTTGTCATTTCTTGCTTCGATAGGGATGGCATCCCTTATGAGGTTCAAATCGCTATTATCATTTTCTTTATTCTTCCAGAGGGATGCCATCCCTTCTCATATTTCTACTATTTTCTTCATCTTTTGTATTCAGGAAAAATATCAGTATTTCTATAAATTACAATTGCCTGGTTTGCGTTATGAGGATTCAACCAATGTAAAACTTTATCTATAAATCCGGGTTCAACGGTTGTTTCATATTCCAAATTAGGAATTATAGTGTTTATATGATCAAGTCGTTGCTCAATATTTTTATCATCATAAAAAATAATAAAAGCCGGCCATTTTTTAGCTTCCAATAATTTTAATTTTTGATGTAATAAATCAGTTTTTTCTTTCTCCGGTAAATAATATAGATCAATCCATTGATTAAGATAAAATTGAGGTGGAATTTTGTCGTTACCGTCATTAGTTGCTTCCATCAATATAGATGGAATATTTTCATATTTTGAAAGGTAAGTCATAGATTCGACTCTTGCTTTTTTGGAATACATTGTAGAAATCAATGGAAGAAGAATCAGATTTATTAACCAAAAGAAAATCCAAAATGATTTATATAATTTCTTTCTTTTCATCCAGAATTTTGATTTTTCATAAAAATCATTCCAGCCTATTATTCCGAGAATTATAATAAAAGGAATTACAGGAAAGATAAATCTTTCCTGCTTATTTGGGAAATATGAATGAAAAGCGATGAAAATCAATGTTGGGAGAAAAATAATCAAGTTCTTATTCCATGATCTGAAGAAACCGAAAAACATTAAAATACTGATAGGAGGAATTAATATTCCAAAAACAAATAATATCAGGCTATACCATGGTAATGTATTGTAATTATAGGCGTTATTAAGGTTATAAGAAATATATTCCCCTAATTCGGCGAACGGCCTACCCCAAACAAACATGTCGATTCCACCTTGAATCAAAAATATTGAGGCAATAATCCCTGCTCCAAAAGCAATAGCTTCTTTCCATTTTTTTTGTATCAAAATTGCAAGGCCGACACCGCCGCAATACATTATTGTTTGGTATCTGATCGAAAAAGCCAATCCGAAAATTATCCCTGAAATAAAATATATAAGAAGTATTTTTTTTCTATTTTCTATATCAATCAATAAATATGTGCCGATAATTAAAAATGGAATACAAACAATTTCCACAAGGTTTCTTACGCTCACAAAAGGCATAAACCAATAAATTGCAAGCAATAAGCCAATGATTGAAGCAGTTTTTTTATTTGAAAGTTTTTCGGCAATTTTATATCCGTAATAAACAGTTAGTAGTGAAAATGCTCCGTGCAAAAACCGAATTATAAACATCTTTATTTGTGGGTTATCGAAGCCCAGAAATTTCAATATCGACAGCAAAATATAATGGAAACCAACATAGAAAAAACTATGCCCCGAAGGAGTTGTATTCCCATTACTACCGGGTAACCAGTTGTTGTAATCCGTTCCATCAACCCATGATTGAGATGCTTCGAGTACTAAAAAATGATCGTCGTGCATTCCAAATCCTTTGGAAAAAATCACAGCTAATAAACGGAAAATAATAGCTAACCAAAGAATTAATGTAATCGGTTTATTTTCCCAAAGTTGTTTTATATAATTCATATTTTATTGTTAATAAAATCGATTTTTAAAACCCAAATTATTACATTAATGAAAAATAATCATAATAAATTCTACCTAACTGAACGGGATTTATACACATAACAGGGATTTGAGTTTCGTTGAACATTAACTTTTCATCCCAAAGTCCTATATTGAAATCAGGTGAATACATATCAGGCTCAGTCATTATCATTATTAAATCGGCATTTTGAGCAACTGAATAATCAATCACTTGCTTTGCAAAATGCTGATGTTTTTTTGAAGTTTCAATTGTATAAGGAATATTATATTTTTTAAAAACTTCTTCAATTTGATTTTTAGATATTTCTATCTTACTTGAAATACCCGGATCGGTTTGATGAATTTTGAAAATATGAATTGTAGAGTCAAATTTTTTGGCCATATAAACAGCTATCATAGCTTTTTGCCTATCTTCGGTAAAGTCGGATATTGGGAAAATAATTTTTTTATAACCTTCACCAAATGATCGTTTTTGGACAACAACAACCGGTACTGGGGATTTGGTTACTACTTTAAGTGCAAAGCTTCCAAAAAGATGTTGCAAGCCTGTTTTTCCGTGAGTTCCGAGAACAACAAGGTTTGCCTTTATCTCTGAGCTTATTCTATGAATTTCAGTAAAAATACTTCCCTCACATATTTCAAATTCTGCTTTAACTTTTGATTTATTTGAAATCGAATCGCATAAATCTTTTAATTTAGATTCTATTAATTCAATTCCTATATTTTCCTTTTTTAACTGGTTTTTAGTTTCCTTATTTATAACGTGTAATAAACAAACCTTATAATTTAAGAATTCGGCAATTTCGGTTCCGTGATCAATTGCATTTTGACAAACTTCGGAAAAATCGGTAGGAACTAAAACAATTTGATTTAACTTATTTTCCATAAACATTTTAAATTTAGGCAATAAAATATACCTGATTATTAAACAAAAATAGGAAAATTATCCCCAATTCGACAAAATCTTAAATTAATTTTACGAATTTTGATTTTTTTTATAGAATAAAAAGAAAACATTTTTTTATGAAAGCATTATCTTTTACATATTTTATGAATGCTTTCCGGTAATTTCACTAATTTCTATTTTAACAACACTTACTTCATCAAGGTTTGCTTTGCTGAATTCCCAATCAGCTCTTCCCGAAAATTTCTTTAATAATAATGTTAATGCTTTTTCTTTTTCGTTATTATTATTTTCTAATAAACTTGCAGTTCCAAAAGCTATTACACTTATGAAATCCGAGCTCCATCTACACGCCTTTTCGTTTGGAATAATGGCTTTTTCTTTATCAGCTTCAAAACATACTTTTGGGTTTTCTTTTATCAGTTTGATTTTTTTACCCTCTTTGGCGCAATGAAAATAAACGCAATCATCGTTGAAAACAAAATGAACCGGAACAACATAAGGGAAATCTTTATCAAAAAATGCAATTCTGCCAATATTTGTTTCTGACAAAAATTTAATAATCTCGTTTTTGTCGTGAATTTCGTTTTGTGATCTTCTCATAAAAGTTTATTTAGAGTTTAGTTTTTGTGTTTAATTCTCAGTCATCAAACATTTTTATCAATTCAACAATTTTTATTCGGGATAAATTAGAATTTCCGCTTCATTCATTTTAATCAAATATCCTTCACCGCTTTTACAATCACCAATTCCGTTGACCCAATTAGGGCCTATTTTTTGCAAAGTCATTCCCGAAGAATTTCTGATAAATGATAATTTTTCTCCAAGGATGGAAGCAAAAGCAACTAATGCATTCATTTCAAAAACCGGCAAATAGCTAACAAACTGAAAACCTTCTTGTAAAATTATTGGAGTAGTGGGAGCTGAAATTTCTCCGCTAATTGTAAACTGCCCGCTTCCGTTGAATTTTATCAAATATCCTTCTGTTACGACCCAATCGCCAATACCATTTATCCAGTTTGTTCCAATTTTTCTTAGCACTTCTCCCTCCGAATTTCTCATAAAAATTAAATCATCAGTTAATATTTCTGACACGACTTCAAGCATATCAGTGTTTTCAGGAGAAAAATATGATGACACAAATTGATAACCTGAATGTATTTCAATGGTTTGTGAAGATTGAATGTTAGAAAAACCGGGGGAGAAATTTGCCATGATAAACCAATCATTGCTTCCATCAGGATACCGTCCAAACGAATAATCTGTAGTTTGTTCTTCATAAGAAAGAGTGTCGATTACAGATATTCCATCAGGTCCCCAAAAACCTATTTCTTCTCCACTTCCGCTTAATTTAAAATTTAAATTTAAAACACTTGAAGTTGAACCATTAGCATAAAAAACCAAATATCCACCTGCAGCTACGGTAACAGAGTCAGGATAAGTATCAGATATTTGAAATCTGTCTTCAATATTTTCAAGTTTATCAGATAAATAAAAACCACCAAGCATAACATCATTATTGCCGGAATTATATATTTCAATCCAATCGGGATAATCGTTTTGTGGGCCCGGAAATGCCGTATCGTTACTTGCCATAAATTCATTAATATAAAGATTCGATTCGTTGAAAGCCGGATTTCTTCGGCCCGGAGAACCGCCAATATTAAGGCTTGCATGCCAGTTTTCAGGTTTTGAATTATCGCTAAGATAATTATTCAATTCAATAGTTTTTCCTGTTCCGTTAGCTGTTGCCGGCCATGGCAATGAATCAGTAAAAGTAAGCATATCAATTGATAATTGATCAGGCGGAGATAATTCAAAGCTTGTTCCCTGATCATTGAAATTAACATATAAATCTCCAATACAATTAATATTTTCGGGAAAAGCCGCATTAAATTGTGAAAGATTTTCACAAATAACAAGAAATGAATCGGCAGGAATAATAGTTGAATATGGAATAACAAAAAAAACAACCTCATCGTTTTTAAGAATCCAATTTGAAACATCTAAATCCTCATCGGTAGGATTATAAATTTCCAACCAATCGCCGGCATTAAATTCGGGTGAAGAATGATAGTTTATTTCCGTAATTACCGGTTGAATTTTAAATTGCACATCAAGCCATTCAATTCTTTCTGTAATAAATTCTTTTAAATATTGAATTTCCTCCTCGTAAGTAGCACCAATAAAATAATTTGGCCAAACATATTGACCAAGGATCGGCCATCGTTCAAAATTCCTTTCTTGCGATTCGTTAAGAAATTCGGCAGTGCAATCAATATAATTATATATCGAATCGAGATGTAATACATCTTGCCTAAATATATTCCAGTCAAGTACTATATTTTGAAAAAATTTTGCATCAGTAAATAATTTTTCCCACCAAAAAGGTTTAATAAAATTAGGAAAATCAGGGTATGTAATCATAAAACCTTCGGGATCAAATCCAGTGAAATAATCGGCATTTCCAAAGGCAAGATTAAAATCCCAGATAGGGCCCATTTTTAATCTTCCGTCAATACTTTCACGGTCTTTATGTAAAAAAGTACTATATCGATATGAATCAACACTTTTTCCAAGTTCATTAATAATAATATAATCGGCAAAATTGTTTACATCAATAATTGAAGCATAACCTGATTCAGGATCGTTGAATTCGTCACTATCCATAGTTGATTCAAATTCATAAATAAAATCTTCAATATATTCTTTCTGTTGATACTGAATTACATCAGCATTTGGGTAATGATATTGATAATAAATGTTCTGCCATGAACCCGGATAAGGTGGAAAGGTGGAATACCATCCACCTGATGTGCTTCCTGTTGTTTTATCAATTTTAACAATATATCCACCGGTTAAAGAATCTCCGGATAGGTCGTCTTCATCCATTTTTGCAATATCAACTCTGTTTTTATCTCTTTTAATTTTTTCCATTAGAACATAAATCCCCATATATTCGCCATTCAAAACGAGTTCGCAAAAGCAGGTTCGTGAAGCATAATAACCCATATCGTTTGTCAATTTAAAGGTAAGGACGTTTCTCATTAAGGATTTATCGCTATAAGGTGCATATAAAATCCAATCGTTTTCTTCGGGCATTCCAAGCAACGAAACATTCAGGTTATTTCCAAAAGAATCACGAGTTTCAAAAGCATATTGCTTTTTGGGGAACATTTGTGAAGATGAACCACGTTTTTCAATTCCGACAAGCCCGTCATAATTATTAAATGGATCGGAAACATAATTTCTTTGTCCCTCACCATTATAGATTATGCCCATCTCGACAGTAATTTTCGGTTCGTCGGGAATTACCTGTCCATTTGTTTCAATAATAATTATAGGTAAATTTGATGATGAAAATTCTTGAGAATAAGCAAAATTATTAACAATCAGGATTAGTACATATATATACGATGAAATTTTTATCTTCATAGAATTAATTTTTGGTTAAATATTTCAAATTTTTAATTAAAACAATGCTAAGGTAATATTTTTTTTAAATAATTGAACTTTACAAAAAAATCAAGCATAATTCAATTAATTACTCTTTTATAGCCCAATCAGGAAACACATTTATATCAATATCAAAAATATATTGTCCGAGAAAATAGCAGGCTAAGGTGATGATGATTACTCCAATGAGCAAATGAAATTTCGGGAGCAGCCGGAAACATGATCTGGAAAATTCTTGTAAATGAAAGATTGGGAGGCGTTCCAACTAAAGTTGCAATTCCCCCTATTGAAGCACTATAAGCAACTCCCGGCAACAGCCCGATTGAATATTTTGACGTATCTTTTTTGCCTATGTTTTCTTCAAGTTTTTGAATGATTGAGATGAGTATCGGTATCATCATCATAGTTGTGGCGGTGTTAGAAATCCACATCGAAAGAAAAGCGGTGGCAAGCATGAAGCCCATAAGAATTCTTCCCGGGCTGACTCCGGTTATCATTAATATTTTTAGGGCTATTCGTTTGTGCAAATCCCATTTTTGCATTGCAAGAGCCACTATGAATCCGCCTATAAAAAGAAATATTACGTGATTGAAATAAGTTGCCGAAACATTTTTTCCGTCCATAATCCCAAAAAGAGGAAATAGAACCACTGGAAGTAATGAGGTTATTGCCAAAGGAACTATTTCGGTTATCCACCAGACAGCCATAAGAATAGCTATCGCTAAGGTATAAGTAACTTGAGGCTTCCCTGGCTCAATATCACAAAATAATATAAAAAACAAATTAGAAGAATAAACAATGTCAAAAGAATTCTCATGTTTCCTATGAGATATAAAATATTTTGTTTTATTTTGTTGGAGATTTAAATTTAAAATGATTTATTAAAAGATTTTTTCATGGATCCAATTTGGTTAACTATTGCTTTTACACTTGGTTTTTTAGTTCGCCTAATTGGCTTACCTCCATTGATTGGATATTTAATAGCCGGTTTTGTCTTGAATTATTTCGGAGCCGAACCGGGTGAATTCATTAAAATTGTATCTGACTTAGGTGTAACTTTATTGTTGTTTACTATCGGCCTGAAGTTAAAGATAAAAAACCTTCTTCGTAAGGAGATATGGGCAGGCTCTATTATTCATATGATACTTACAACACTGGTTTTTGCCCTCCTTCTTCTATTTTTAAGTTATGCTACATTTGATATACTCAAAGATTTCAACATCCAATTGGCTTTAATAATTGCTTTTGCATTAAGTTTTTCAAGCACAATTTTTGCGGTTAAAATATTAGAGAATAATGGTGAAATTAACTCTCCACATGGTGTTTTATCAATTGGCATTTTGATAATGCAGGATATTTTTGCAGTTTTGTTTATTGTATTTGCTACGGGAGAGGTACCGAGTATTTGGGTTTTGGTTTTACCTCTTGCATTATTCCTTATTCGCCCGATACTTATTTTTATTTTAAAAAAAATCGGCCATGGTGAATTATTGATATTATTCGGGTTTTTTCTTGCATTAATTGTTGGTGCTGAACTTTTCAAGTTTGTCGGCTTAAAAGCAGATTTGGGCGCATTGGCAATAGGCATGCTAATAGCCAATCATAAAAAATCAAAAGAGTTAGCCGATACCTTATTGAATTTTAAGGATTTTTTCCTGATCGGATTTTTCCTTTCGATAGGTTTTCTCGGCATTCCTACAAAAGAAATTTTAATCATAGGAGTTATCTTAGCTTTAGGCCTTAACTTCAAGATAATTTTATACTTATTAGTGCTTACACGATTTAAATTAAGAGCAAGAACCTCAGTATTCACCTCATTAACTTTGGCAAATTATAGTGAGTTCGGGTTAATTGTTGCTTCATATGCAGCAGCAGCAAGCCTTATATCTTCTGATTGGATAGTTGCAATTGCTATAGCCCTATCCATAACTTTCGTAATTTCTTCGCCCTTAAACACACATGCTCACTCTATCTATTATAGTATAAAAGATAAATTGCAATTTTTTGAAAGGCATGATCGCTTAGAATATGATAAAACATTTGATATTGGAAATGCACAAATATTGATTTTTGGTTTAGGGAAATTAGGTTCATCAGTATATGAGCAATTGTACTATAAATATGGACAATCGGTCATAGGTTTGGATTATAACCTCGAAATTGTTGAAAAACTTCAAGCACAGGGAAAAAATGTAGTTCAAGATGATGCAACCGACAGTGAATTTTGGGAAAGAATCGCCAATAGTCCCGTTCGTAGTAAACAAGTAAAAGCAGTAATGTTGTGCATGAACGATCATAAATCGAATATGTTTGCTGTAGAACGATTAAAGGCTATCGATTATGAAGGTTTGATAGCTGCTACTGCTGTTCACGATGATGAAATAAAAGAACTGGAGAATTTAAATATTCATTCGGTATATAACCTTTATTCTGAGGCTGGTTTTGGTTTTGCCGACCATGCCTGCCAAAAAATAAATGAAATGAATATCAAGGGAAAATGTAATTAATATATAAAAACGGTGTATTAAAGTTTGTTTTACTACCCTTTAAAATCGTTTTTTAATCTGTTAATCTGTGGTAATCATTATCTTTCAGTTTATACGGATTGGGATATAATATTCCTAAGCCGGGTAATAATATCTCTATCCATGGTAATAATATTCCTAAGCATGGTAAGGATGTTGCTAAGCTTGGTAATAACACCCCTAACCAAGGTAATGATGTCTCTAACCTTGGTAACTATACTCCTAACCCTGGTAATAATGCCTCTAAGCTTGGTAATAACACCCAAAACCTTGGTAATAATGTTTCTAAGCTTGGATATGGACTTCATTACCCGGGGAATTAAGTCTATTTCCTCGGGGATATTGATAGTGAATGAGTGAATGAGTAAATGTTGCTCTCATTCACTCATTCCCGCATTCTCTCATTCCCGCATTCTCTCATTCTCTCATTCACTCATTCACTCATTGCTATCTATCTTCTGAATTTGCGAATTTTCTTTACAATTTCATTTTCTTTTCCAAGCAAACCCGAAATAAGGTCGGCAGCATTGGAAGCATCTTTATAAGCTATCGAAAGTTTTTCAACTGAAAGCTTGGTTGCATCCTTAGCCTGAGCTGCTAAAAGCTGCTGAGCAATTTCAGCATCGTCGGCTTCTTTATTCTTATTCTTCAGAACTTCTATTCTTGCTTCAGGATCGAAACCCGATTCAGTAAGAATTGTTTTTTCTTCAATCATCAATGCAAGCATTAATGATACAAAATCACGTTTTTTTGATTCAGTATAATTACCCATAATGAAATAAATTAAATTAATAATAAGTTTTTTAAAACCTGATTCAAGTATAAGCTTGAGGTTTTAACACAAAATTACAAAAAAATTCTTCTTTTGTAAAACTTTTAAAAAAATTATAAAAAAAATTTCTATATCTCCTATGATATATGAAATATTTTGTTTTATTTTGTTGGATAATTAGATTTTTAATGATTTAAAACCTGCTTTGATAGTAAAAATAATAATTTTAAAATTGACAATAATGCAATTAATTTTTAATAATAAGAAAGAAAGCCTTGAATGAAATCTTTGATGATACATCATAAATGGTGTTTATATACGCCAAAAATGGGTGTGTATAAACACCTTTTTAGAAAGATAAATGAGAAATATAAACAATGGTTTATATTACTACGTTGGCAACAAGGTTAATGAACCTTCGAATATTAATAGAAAAACTATGAAACAAAAAAACTTATTAGCATCAGTCGCATTATTTGGTCAATTGTATAATAGCGATAAGTATTCTGATATTTCATCATTATTGAGTGATTTCATCAAAGGCGCGATTGTAATTAATAATAAATATAGTTTAACTTCTTATGATATAAAGACTTTGATGGAAAGCACATTTGGCTTTCAAATACCAGAATCAGTTATAAGAACCGTAATCTTTTCAAGATTAAAGGATATTGCGGAACACGAGAAAGGCACTTTTACTTTTAATGACAAAATCAGTTCTGAATATCAAGATTTAGACAAAGAACTCGAAGAAAAAGACGTGATTAATAATCATATTTTCTCGAATCTAAAAAAGTTTGTATCAGAAAAGGAAACGAAAGAATTATCAAAAGAAAATGAAAAAGAACTTTTTGAAAATTTTAACCAATTCTTATTTGACAATGGTTCATTTGATAAATATACAAATCATATAAGTTCCTACATTATTAGTAATGAAACGGACTTAGATTTTGTTAGAAATCTTAATTCCATTAGAGAAGGACTTATATTATATCAAGGTATCAAATATACTGCGGATATCAATGAATTAGGAAAATGGAATGATAACTTAGTTATCTACTTAAACACAGAATATCTTTTTAATGCATTGGGATACGACGGAGTCTTATTGAAAGAAATATTTTTAGATTTTCACAAGTTGGTAGAAGAAATTAATACCGCAAATGGAGAAACTAAAATTAAACTAAGATATTTTTCGGAAACAAAGGAAGAAATAGAAAGTCACTTTATTACTGCTGAATCTATCCTAAAACGGCTCAAACGTTTGAAGCCATGGAAAACAGCAATGAAAACTCTCGTAGAGAGCTGTAAATTTCCGAGTGACATAATAACAAGAAAGGTAGAGTTCTACTCCGAACTTGAGAGACTTGGTATTGAATTACAGGAGTTTAATTATAGTGTAGAGGAGTATTCTTCTTATAATGTAGAAGACAAAAACATAATAGCTGAACTTAAGCGCACTTCTAAAAAGAATAAAAAATTCTTTGATGAAGAATCATGTTCTAATTTCTTTCGAATGTTTACCAAAGTAAATTTCTTTCGAAAAGGAAACAGTAGGAAATCATTTGAAAAAATTGGACATATTTTCATTACAAATAGTGGTTTTGCAAAATATTTAGGTCATAATAATAATGTCAAATTTCAAGATTCTGATATCTCTTTCGCAAAGGATATTGATTTTATTACTACTCGTTTTTGGATTAAATTGAAAAAAGGATTTTCAGAAAAAACTTCTTTTCCAAAATCTTTCAATGTCCTTACAAAAGCAAAAATCATTATCTCGTCTCAAATTAATAGTTCAATGTCAAAAGAGTTTGACAAATTGGTGAAAGATACTAAGGAAGGTAAATTAACAAAAGAAGAAGCACTAAAAAGAAGTTACGCTTTAAGAGAAAAACCAAGCCTGCCTTTAGAAATAAATTCTTCCAACATTGACAGTACATTTGATTTTCTAAATGATGAAAGTTATTTAGAAAATATTATTCGAGAAGAGAAACGAAAAAATGACTTAATTGAAGAAACTCAACTACGCAACGCTGCACTTGAAAAAGAATTAGAAAGAAGAGATGAAATAGATAAAAAAAGGGAAGAGAGAGAAAAACAAAAAATTGAAGCACAAAAGCTAAAAGAAAAAACAGAGAGATACGAAAGAGATGTTGAAACCTACAATCAAAACATGAGCATTTTTTGTGAATTAAAGTGGGCTTCTCTTTTTAAAGAAAAGAAATGGCACTTTTGGCGATATTTGATATTTATTTTATCAGCAATTGTTTTAATTTTCATCCTAGTTGGTTTAAGAGATAAAATACTTGAACTTGTAAATATTCAGATAACAGAGAGAGCAAAGCTTGTCTATTCAGGACTCGTAATGATTGTAGGATTTCTTGCAACAGCTGTGCGTTCTTTTTTTGACACAAAAAACATACTTGTTGGTTTAAAAATAATATTCGACCAAAAGTTTAAGAAAGAATATAAGGAAACT
>JAEINX010000093.1 GCA_016342645.1 Bacteroidales bacterium
GTTGCCGCAATAATTAATGCATAATTATTGGTAGCTTCTGCTAATTCTGGGTCAAAAACATAATCAGTACCTTCTATTTCAATAGGATTTGGGCGGTCAGCCAAAGAAATTTCTTCATAATCGTCCTGCAATTCTTTCGGATAAATATCAACATTACTAATGGTATAAGCACCGGTAGAAGTACTTACACAAATAATCCGGCTTGCATGATACCATGAAGCAAATGGATTATCATCAACAAAGAAAACCCAGCTTGTAGCATAAGGGTTAATAATAGAATCGCTATCAATTAATTTTACGTTAACAGCTACGCTATTATCGGAAGCATACACATCAATATCATCAACATCGTTGACAAGTATAGTGTTAAGAACAAGGTCAATTGCATCATTTCTGGTGAATTGAGCAAAAACCGAAGTTGTGAACAAACATAAGATTGCCACAAACAACATTGAAATTCTGAAAATTTTATTCATTTATTTATAAATTTGTGGCCTTTTCCGGTGGTGGGGGAGCAACCGCAATCGCTTTGCAATTCGGGACGCGGTTTTCTCCCTTTATCCGGAAATAAGCATGGTTAAAAAAAATATATAATCATTGCATTTATTTTGAAAACACCAGCTTTTGTGAATAAATGTTCCTGCCTAAAATCAGGCGTACGAAGTAAATCCCTGCTTTTACCTCCTTTCCGTTAAGGTCTTTACCTGTCCATATTGTTTTATAAACTCCGGCATGGGGTTTGTCGTCAATAAATGTTCTGATTAATTTTCCTTGTATATCATATATCTCTAATTTTATTTTTTCGTTTTTATTTAAATTTATTGAGATTGTTGTTTTATCGGTAAACGGATTGGGATAGCACGATAATATATTTTTTTGCTTTTCTTCTTTTTCAATAATGCTAACCGGATCATCAACAAAGCTTCCTTTTCCATTGTTAAAGAGAATCTCTAATTTAGATGATGTAGCTCCCCAATACCCTTTAACAAAAGCTATATCATTATAATTATTATTATCAAAATCATTGCATGTTAATCTTTGCAATAAGGCATCATTCTCAATAGGAATAAATTGATTTAATTCCAATTGAAAATCACCCATGTTGTTGTATATAAATAAACCTGAATTATCATCTGCAATAAAAACTATATCAGGCAATGAATCATTATTAAAATCGGCTATTTTAGCATAAGAACAAAAAGGGGTAAACTCGAAATAATCATGTTCGTAAAATTCATTATGCCCGAGGTTTTCAAACATGTAAACATTACTATGATTGCTATTGGATTTTGCAGTTATAATAACATCTATATCTCCATCAATGTCAAAATCGGATGGAATTATCTTATAAGAACTTGACCAGGGGATTGCATAGCCAAGTAATTGCTGCTCAAAACCGGTTTCCGTACTAAAATAAACTTCAATTATATAATCGGTTATAACCACATCACTTCTTCCGTCATCATTAAGGTCGGCACATGCAATATCAAGAGGAGGATAGTCAAGGTCAAAATATACAGGTGCAGAAAAGTTTCCTATTCCGTTATTGTATATTATTCCCCATTGATGGCCAATATTATATGCAAAAAGTAAATCCGCAAAACCATCACCATTAACATCACCACTTGTGTATTTATCAATTGAAAAACAATCTTCATATAAAAAGAAAATCTTTATACTGTCGAATTTTGTAAGTCCATAGTTATAAATAATGGCAATATTTTCTTTATGAGGATCACTGCTTTGATGACGGCCATATATATCAATGTAATTATTATTATCAATATATTCACCACTAATAGGAGCAAAACCACAATCAAAATATATTGAATCAACCAATTCAAAATAACCGTCTCCATCGTTTATCAAGAATGCCCCCCCCCCCATTGGGTTTGTGATACATAATAATGACCTGTAACTATATCAATATCATTATCCAAATCTAAATCAGCGCTATAAACAGAAGCTGCAGCTGTAGGTAAAAAATATTCACTCCTGTTGTCCCCAACCGTAAACGCTATGAGGAGAAAGGAAAAAAGGATAATAATTTTTAAAAGGCCGGGTGTTGTTTTTTGTATTTTATTTTTCATGGTTATATTTTTTGTTGTCCACTAATTACGCTTATTTTGCTAATTTTCACTAATTTTTATCTGCGTTAATCAGCGTCTTATCTTTTTCTGCGTAAATCAGCGAGAAATGAGTTTAATTTTTAATTTATCTAATACTTTCCATAACAACCAACATTGCTTAATTCTGTTTTTTGTTAAAAGGTAACCCTATAAAATGATTTTTAACAATTATTTAACAATATTTTTATAGAATGCTATGCTTGTTCCTAATTTTAAGATCACTAATCTACTAAATTAATTAATTAATAATTCATTGATTTTTAAAAAATAATTCCTATTCCTTTGTCATTTTCATTGTGTTTATTCCTCCTCCTTCGGTTTTATAATTAATTAAATCACCGTTAGAGGTGTAAGGAAAAATTTTTAAATAATAAACTGTTGCCGGGATTAAGTTCGTAAAAGTACATTTTTCTACTCCATATAATATATTTCTTGCATTGTCACTATCAGGCACAGCAACATTATCAATAGGTATTTCAATTGCCTCAAAACTTATATCGCTCATAAGCACTAAATAAGCATAAGGCAAAACTCCCTCTACCGGGTCATCCCATTTCAACTCAATATTATGTGCCGAGAAATTCTCAGGGTAATTGCTTGCTTGCGGAGCCGGTTCGCCATGAAAATATGTTGTGAAAGTTTCCCCGTAATCCGAACAATAATCAATATATACCCATAAATGATTTCCTGCAGGATTAATAGTTGATCGATTAACATAAAATGATCCGGGTTGCCGTCCGGCAGTATATTGAACACCCCAGCTTAAAAGATTAATATACTCAGATTCAAATTTTTCCGTCCAGGTATAACCGTTGTCCATGCTATGGAAAATTTTGTATTTTAAATTTAACCACCAGGAAACAAGATATAATTCACCGGGTTCAGTTCCTCTTGAAATTTCAGGCCATTTTCCATAAGGTGCCCAAAAGGCTACTGAACTGTCAATTGGGATTTCGGTGTAGGTGTTTGCATAATCATATGTATGTACTAAATCAAATCCTTCCCCCCCCCCCCGTTTAAGCCAAAAAACTCACCATCAATAAATCCAATTTCCGGAATAGGAATAGTTAATGGATCAGTAATTATCTCAAAATTTTGACCAAAATCCTCACTTCTATGTAATTTTAACCAACTGGTTTTAAAGATAACACCACTATTTAATCCGCTTAAATAATATGTGCTACCTGGAAAATCTTCTTTATACTCCCAATTCACCCCATAATCAAAACTCACCCAAAGCTCATAATTATCATAAATACCATAGTTGTATAGTACTCCGGGAGTGGCATCTCCCAAAACTTTTTCAATACCCATTTCTCCTCCATAAGGAGGGTCAGTTGCTTCATATTGTATGGTAAGTGTTTCACCGTTATCGGCTGAATGGAAAATGACCTTATGGATAATTCCGTTTTCAAAATACCAGCCGGCGGAAATATATATTTCACCTGGTACAGCTCCTCTTGTTATTTGGGCTTGTGTGATACTGCCAAGCAGGCAGCATAAAATTGAAAGTAAAATTGTTTTTTTCATGGATTTCTAAAATTTGAAACTATACATTATTTTATATGTTTCTACTCAAAATTTTGCCTGTCTGATCAAATATCTCTATTCTCTTGATAATACCCGCCTTTATTGTATTTTATCGACAGACAATACAAAGTTAAATCAATATTTTTGATATTAGCAAGAAAAAGATAAAAAAAGTTATCACTGATAGTCACGGTGTGAATTGTTAGTTGAAAGTGAAAATGTAATTATTACAACTTACGGTTTGTTAAGTTATTCACGCCGTGACTTGCCCCGACATTATTCTTTTACTTGTAAGCCAAAGTGATACACCTTTTTCTATGCTTTCCAGCATTCTCAATTACAAATTCTCAATTCTCATTCCTTACTCTTTTTCAAAACAATTCTAAAAGTTGTTCCTTTATCAATTGTCGATGATTTTACGAATATTTTTCCTGAATGATAATCGTTTATAATTCGTTTTGCCAAAGACAAACCAAGGCCCCAGCCTCTTTTTTTACTTGTGTATCCTGGGTTGAAAACCGCTTTAAAACTTGATTTTGGGATGCCTTTTCCCGTATCTGAGAAGTCTATCGTAATACTATTTTCATCTTCCGAAATATCTACATTTAACTCACCTTTCCCGCTCATTGCATCCACAGCATTTTTGGAAATATTTTCTATAACCCATTCAAATAAATGCAGGTTAACAGGAACTATTATTGCTCGGTTTCTTGCAATATTAATATGATATTTAATATTTTTCGATGTTCGAGACTTAATATACTCAACCGAATCGTAAATAATTTTAACTATATCCTCTTCATTAAGATTAGTTCCCGAGCCAATCTTTGAAAATCTTTCGGTTATGGTTTTTAAACGATTCACATCTTTTTCCATTTCGCTAATTGCCTCTTCATCGGCATCTTTCAATCGTAAAAGTTCAAGCCATGCCATTAATGACGAAAGTGGTGTCCCAAGTTGGTGAGCGGTTTCTTTCGACATTCCGACCCAAACCTGGTTTTGCTCCGATTTTCGGGCCGTACTGAATAATAAATATGCAATAAATAAAAACAGCCCGATTATTCCAAACTGAACATAAGGATAAAAACGTAATTGAGTTAAAAGGTATGAATCTTTGTAGAAAATATAGGTTTTTCCCTGTCCGCTCAAATCAATTTCAATTGGAGCATTTTCAGATTCCATTTCCTCAATGGTTTTCTGCAAATAGCTTGAATCCGATAATTTTCTGTTTTCAATATTTCCGGTAATTATAATATTTGTTTTTGTGCTATCGGTAATGATCACCGGAACCGAAGCTGAATTAACTACAACTTCCGAGAAAAATGATTCAATTAAATCGTTAAGAACCAGTCTCAATTCAGTAAATATTTTTGATTCTTTATAATATAAAATTTGTGTTATATTATCAGAAATTTTTACCACAATAGGAGAATAAACCGAAAAGTCTTTCTTTAATTCTTCATCAAGTATTTTAACATCTTCCTGCTTAAAATTTACGTTAGTTGAAAAAAGTATCTCTCCTTCTTCACTTGTCATTATTACCGGAATAGTTGTATTATTGCTTATTATATTAGTATAAAAAGTTAAATCTTCAGATGGAGAATCAACAGAAATTCGTCTATATGTCTCGGCTAAAAGTTCAGCCCGATTTTGTTCAACAGCTTTAATTTCTTGAAAGAAACTTTCGGTGTAATTAACCAATTTAGCTCGTCGTTGGATGGCATCGGCCCAAATTTTTACATTTTTTCTTTCATCGCGAGCAACGCCGTTAACTAAAAGATTTGTGTACCAAAGCGATATAGTAACAATCGCAACAGCTATTGCTATTAAAAAAATTTTCCAACGTTTTTTCTTAGTATAAATATCCAAAACTTTAATATTTCATTCAATTAATGCAAGATAATTAAAAACCATTATTATAAACGAAATAAAAAACCTAAATTGTGTAAAATGTTATTTAAATAGCTAAAAAGCCGGTTTATTCACAAATTATTTCACTGATTATTTTTAATTTTTAAATAATACTTATCTTTGAAAAATGTTCGTTATCGGTCATTTTGTTTCGTTTATGAACATAATATAAAATAATAAAAATTTATTATATTGAAACACATAATTGGTTAACAGTTAAATAGAAAATTTGGTATAATATTAGTGATGCCAAATTACTAACAATCGAAAAAATTATTAATTAAAAATTAAAATTATGACACGTAAAATTTCTGCTCTTTTAACAATTGTTTTTATGACAACATTATTTTTTGGGGGAATTAAGAATTCATTTAGTCAGAATGAAATTCCTTTGGAAAATTTTTTCAAAAATCCTGAGAAAGCTGCATATCAAATTTCTCCTGACGGAAAATATTTTTCGTTTTTATCACCTTACGAAAGTCGAATGAATATTTTTATTCAAAAGATTGGAGGCAACAAGGCAACAAGACTTACAAGTGAAACCGACCGTGATATTGCGGGGTATTTTTGGGCTAATAACAAAAGAATACTTTTCCTGAAAGATGATGGCGGTGATGAAAATTATGCATTATATGGGGTTGATTATAGCGGTAAAAATCTAAAATGCCTTACTTGTTTCGAGGATGTAAGAACTCAAATCATTGATGCACTTGAAGATATTCCAGACGAAGTAATTATTGGATTAAATAAAAGAAATCCACAGGTTTTTGATCCCTATCGTTTGAATATTAAAACAGGCGAAATGACGATGCTTGCTGAAAACCCGGGAAATATTCAAGGATGGATGACCGACCACGCCGGCAAATTGCGTGTAGCTTTTGCTATTGTTGACGGAGTAAATACCCAAATTCTTTATCGTGATACCGAAGATGATGAGTTTGTTCCGGTTTTAACTACAAGCTTTAAAGAATCGGTTAACCCTGACTTTTTCACTTTTGATAATAAAAATGTTTATGCTACTTCAAATTTAGGTCGCGATAAAAGTGCTGCCGTGATTTTCGACATTGCAAATGGAAAAGAAATTGAAGTTCTTTACGAAAACCCTGATTATGATGTTTCGAGATTGTCATTTTCCAAAAAAAACAAAAAACTTTGGGCAGCATATTTTACTTCATGGAAATCTGAAAGACATTTCTTTGATAATGAATTCAAAGAATTACTTGAAAGGCTTAAAAAAGACCTTGGCGAATATGAAATCGGTATTTCGGATTATACTAAAAACGAAGATAAATTTATTATACGAACAACAAGCGACAGAACATTAGGAACATATTATTTATATGATAAAAACACCGACAAACTGGAAAAAATTCATGAAATCAGTCCATGGTTAGATGAAACTCAAATGGCGAGAGTTAAACCTATTCAATATTCTGCACGTGATGGCCAGATTATTCACGGCTATTTAACACTCCCGAACGGTGTTCCACCCCAAAATTTACCCGTTGTAATTAATCCTCATGGAGGCCCTTGGGCAAGAGATAATTGGGGTTTTAATCCGGAAATTCAATTTCTCGCTAATCGCGGTTACGCTGTTTTGCAAATGAATTTTAGAGGTTCAACAGGTTACGGAAAAGAATTCTGGGAAATTTCATTCAAGCAATGGGGATTAACAATGCAAAATGATATTACAGATGGCGTGAACTGGCTTATTGAACAAGGAATAGCCGATAAAGACGGAATTGCTATTTATGGAGGAAGTTATGGAGGTTATGCTACACTTCAAGCACTTGTTGTAAACCCAACACTTTACGCAGCAGGTGTTGATTATGTTGGAGTTTCAAATTTATTTACCTTTATGAAAACTATTCCTCCTTACTGGGAACCATTGCTTGATATGATGTATGAAATGGTTGGAAATCCTGAAACAGATAGTATTCAATTCGTTGCTACTTCTCCTGCCTTAAATGCCGACAAAATTATGGCTCCGTTATTTGTTGCCCAAGGTGCTAATGACCCAAGGGTAAATATTGATGAATCGGATCAAATTGTTAAAGCTATTAGAAAAAGAGGCATTGAAGTTGAATATATGGTTAAAGATAATGAAGGACATGGATTCCATAATGAAGAAAATCGCTTCGATTTTTACAGAGCAATGGAAAAATTTCTTTCAAAACATATAAAATAAAAATTGAATTTATGTAATTTCAGAACTTACAAGTGATGCTTACATAATATTCCTAAAGTCTCTGAAATTTGTTTAATAAATCCTTCCGATATCTATTAATTCCTATGGTACCGGAAGGATTTTTTTCATTTTTTAGGATTAAATATTGATTATGAAATAAATCTAAATAAATTTCTAATAAGAAATTTTATTTATAAATTTTTTATTTTTGCCTTAATGATCAAAAATAAAATTAAAAATATTTAATTATGAAGAAAACAATATTATTATTCGTGTTTTTATTTTTCGGCGTCATATCATTTTCACAGAACGAAAATGGACGACAAATTCAAACCTTGGTCGGAAATCAAAGGATAAGTAGTGGAGGATACGGAGCCGTTTCCTTTTATTATTCAAAAATAAGTGGTGAAGATGTATTGTTGATTGGGGGTAAAGGTGGCTGGATTATTAATCATAAACTATGTCTCGGCCTTGCCGGATACGGATTTGTTAATGATTTAGAGTTTGATGATTTAATTGATGGCAAAAGCTTAAACTTATCGGGCGGTTATGGAGGTTTATTGATAGAACCGATAATATCGCCTTATGATCCGATTCATGTTTCAGTTCCTTTGTTAATTGGAGCCGGTGGGATTACATATTTTGAAAATAATTGGTGGAAGAATAAAGCATATCCTTCAAAAGCTTTTTTTGTATTTGAACCGGGTGTAGAACTTGAATTAAACATTATTAGATTCATGAGAATTGCTTTAGGTGTCAGTTACCGTCTTACATCAAATATTGGAATTGAAAATATTGACTCAAAAAATTTAGATGGATTTTCGGGAGGAATTACATTAAAATTTGGAAAATTCTAAATTGCTTCATAATTTTTAGTTCTTTAAAAAAATCACAAATTTTATAAAACAAACAAATGAAGTACTCAATATTTATTGTTCTTTTTGTATTATCTTTTACTGCCAATGCTCAATTTAGTAAATATTTTTATAATAAAACTTTGCGAGTTGATTATTTTCATTCGGGTAATTATGAAACGGAATTTTATACATTTGGTGAGTTAATTGAAGAACCATATTGGGGCGGATCAAAAATAAACTTGCTTGATACATTTGAATTTGGAAATTATTACATTAAAGTTTTTGATATTGATGATGATAAGCTGATTTACTCAAGAGGTTATTCCACAATCTTCAATGAGTGGCAAACAACTGATGAAGCAAAAAAAACAAGTAGAAGTTTTAGTGAATCGGTAGTGATTCCGTACCCCAAGAATGATGTTCGAGTAGAATTTTTTAGCAGAAACAAGAAAGGCATTTTTGAAAAGAAATTTGAATATTTTGTTGATACTGACGATTATTTTATTTCTCCAAAGCACAGTTCAAAGTATCCTATGTTTGATATTTTTATCTCCGGAGAACCCTCTTCTAAAGTTGATATTGTGATTTTACCCGAAGGTTATACCCAAGATGAAATGGGTAAATTTGTTAATGATTGTAAGATATTTGCAGAAGATTTTTTTTCGTTTTCGCCATATTCTGAAAATAAAGATAAATTCAATATCAGAGGAATTCTTGCTCCTTCAAAAGATTCGGGAAGCGATATTCCGGCAGATTCGGTATGGAAAAATACTCTTTTGAATTCAAGATTTTATACTTTCGATTTGGAAAGATATTGCATGACTACAGATTTTCTCAGTGTCAGGGACCTCGCTGCCAATGCTCCTTACGATCAAATATTTATTATGATCAACACTCCAAAATACGGAGGAGGGGCTGTATATAATTTCTATTCGGTTTGCGGAAACTCTAATTCATTAAATGATAAAATACTTATTCATGAGTTCGGTCATGGCTTTGCCGGTTTGGGAGATGAATATTTCACTTCAGATGTAGCTTATAATGATTTTTATCCCATGGATGTGGAACCGTGGGAACCTAATCTGACAACTTTGGTTGACTTTGATAAAAAATGGAGACATTTACTAAAGAAAAAAACACCGATTCCAACTCCAATTGATAAAAGAAAATTTCTTAAAAGATTGGGCGTTTTTGAGGGAGGAGGATACTCTGCAAAAGGAGTTTATCGCCCTGCTTATGATTGCTTAATGAATTCTTTTAAAGGAAATAAATTTTGTGGAGCTTGCAATGAAGCTATAATTAATATGATTAATTTTTATACCAAAGAATAAAATATTAATCATATAAACCTTTAAAGCATTCATTAATTTTTCACAATTTTGACATCCAAGTTTCCTACTTGATTTCGGTTTGTTTGAGAGAAAAAATATCCTTATAAAAATATTTAAATAAAAAAATTACAATACATTATTTATTTCTACTTTTGCCTGTGGAAGTTTTCACAAATCGAAATATTTAACTCTTAATTAATAAGATTATAAAATCGAATAAAATAAACAGGAAAACCAAAAATTGACGAAAATGGTTTTTTAAATAAAAATGAGTAATTTTATATTTTATTTATATTATTACTCGAAAAAAGCGAAAACTATAAGAAAACTAAAAATAATAACATATAAGAATTAAAAAATAAGATAAAGATGTTAAAAAGAATGTCTGATCTGTACGGTTTATTAAATAAAACGGAAAAGAAAACAGTTGCTTTGGCTGCTGCTCAGGATGAGGTTGCATTACAGGCAATTACTGAAGCAGTTGAAAAAGGATTTGTTGATGCAATTCTTGTTGGAAATGAAGAAAAAATCAAAAGAATAGCCTACGACAACAAGCTTGACATTTCTGCAATGGAAATATTCAATATTCCAAATAATAACGAAGCTGTTGAAAAAGCCGTCAGACTTGTCCATGATAAAGATGCCGGGATCCTTATGAAAGGCGGAATAGGAACTGCTACCTTATTAAAGGGCGTTTTAAATAAGGAATGGGGTTTAAGAAAAAACCCTGTTTTATCTCATTTTGCTTTATTTGAGGTCAAAGCCTATCACCATAAACTTATCGCAGTTACTGATGTGGCTTTGAATATTGCTCCAAATCTGAATGATAAAATAAACATTGTAAATAACGCTGTTGAGGGACTTAATTTATTAGGGATTGAAAGGCCGAAAGTTGCCGTAATTGGAGCGGTTGAATTGGTTAACGAAATGATGCCGGCTACAATTGATGCTGCTTTACTTTCAAAAATGGCACAAAGAGGCCAAATCGAAAACTGTATTATTGACGGGCCTTTATCATTTGATATTGCAATTAGTGAAAGAAGTGCACATTACAAAGGTATTATTAGTGATGTTGCAGGCGATGCCGATTTATTATTGATGCCCGACATAGAAGCAGGAAATATTTTGTATAAATCGTTTGTATTTTTTGCCGATGCTAAAGTTGCCGGAGTAGTTTTAGGCGCCTCAGCCCCAATTGTATTGCCATCAAGAGCAGATTCCGAAAGATCAAAATTAGATAGTATTGCACTTGCTGCCATATAATCAGCCTATTATTAATTAATTTTCTAACAACCGGATTTTTATGAGTAGTAGTTTGAGATTGTCAGCCAAAAAAATTAATTTTTAATAAGGAGGTTATTTAAACCAAAGTAAAAGAAAATAACAAATGGACGACATAATAATTATTGCAATAAATCCCGGATCGACTTCAACCAAAATTGCTGTTTTTCAAAATAATTCACCAATATTTTTAAAAACAATCAAGCATAGTATTGAAGAACTTGAGCAATTTAAAAGTATTTACGATCAATTTAATTTCCGAAAACAACTTGTTCAAAAAGAATTGGATGAGGCAGATGTTAATACTTCTTTAGTACGAGCAGTAGTTGGCCGTGGAGGGTTAATGAAACCTATCAAGTCAGGTGTTTATTTTGTGAATGATGAAATGATGCAGGATTTGAAAAATAGTCCGTTTGGTGAGCATGCAAGTAATTTGGGTGGTTTGATAGCATATGATATTGCAAAAGCATTAACAAATGCAAAAGCATATATAGTTGATCCGGTAGTTGTTGATGAACTTCAAGATATTGCTCGTATTTCGGGACACCCTTTGTTTCAAAGAAAATCGGTTTTTCATGCCCTGAATCAAAAAATAGTTGCTCGGAATTATGCAGAATTAATTAATAAGAAATATGATGATTTAAACCTAATTGTTGTTCATCTCGGTGGAGGAATCACGGTAGGTGCTCACAAAAAAGGCAAAGTAATTGACGTGAATCAAGGTATTGACGGAGAAGGGCCTTTTTCTCCTGAAAGATCAGGAACTCTGCCTATTGGTGATTTGATTAGGGTCTGTTTCAGCGGAAAATATACCGAAAAACAAATGATGAAAATGATTGTCGGTGAAGGGGGTTTGGTGGCTTACCTCGGCACTAATGATGCAATGGAAGTTGAAAAACGAGTTTTAAAAGGTGATGAAGAGGCAATATTAATTTATTCGGCAATGGCTTATCAGGTTGCAAAAATGATAGGAGCAATGTGTACGGTTTTAAAAGGTAAAGTTGATTCTATCCTTATTTCAGGGGGTATAGCTTACGACAAATGGTTTGTAAACCAAATCGTTCAACGAATTTCTTATATTGCCCCAATACATATCTATCCGGGCGAAGATGAAATGTTGGCTCTTGCGATGAATGCATTAAGAGTTGTAAAAGGAGAAATGAAGGCTAAGATATATAAATAATATACTTATCAATTGATGATAATTACTAATTATGATTATTTATAAGCATCTGATAAGCATCTTTATCGTATTTAAGCTTTTGATACTGAGGTAAAATCTCGGGGTTTTGCGAAATGTTCTCAATCTTATAAATAGCGTTTGCCGAAGAATCGAGGTTTTGCAATGCGCATACAGCCGTAGATGTTTCTTCGGTTTTTATTCTTATCGTAATTTTTTTAAAGTACGAAAGTTTTCCACTTGAAGGATAGTATTTTACAGGTGTAAAAGCAGATGTGGCAATTGAATAACCATTAATGAATTCGGTAGTTATTTCATCAATAGAATTTTGGGGATAGACATCAGTGGAGTTATAGATATCGTCATTTTTTACCAAATCATCAGCTAAATCCTCAGAAGATAATTTTGATGACTGTTTAGGGTAAATAACAAAATTATCAGGTAAATCAACTTTTTCTTCGAGAATTATTTCAATTGATTCTGCAATATGTCCTGGGGGAAGTAAAAGAGAAATAGGATAATAGGGAAGTGAAGGTTCTCCAATCTTTCCTTTCAAAACAGTATTATTAAATTTTATTAAATCGTAATCACTTATTTTGCTTACATTTATTTCATTGAAAAAATATATTTTCTCAATCATTTGAGAATGACTAAGTCCAAAAGAAAAAATCAATATAATAACAACTAAGAATTTTTTACAAATCATATACGCAAAAAGTATGTTAAGAACTAAATAAAATACATTTCTTTTACTGTAAATATCAAGACATCAATATATGGTAAATGGTTGCATAATAAATTAAAAAAAGCAACATATAATTGTGATTAAAAGCATAAAATGCTTCCTCCATCGAAAAGGGGACCATCATAAAGTTCAATAATAGAATAATTTAGGTTTGTTAGGAAATTTTGTATTTTTTCTTTGTCAGAGCAATATTTTAGACTTCCTGAAATAAGTACATCATTTCCAATAATTCCTGCCGTACCTCCGAAAAAACCATGCTTAAATCCCGGAAGGATAATTTGTTTGGGATCAACATATAAAACATTCAATTTTTCTTGTGAGAGGTTTTTATAAATATTTTTATCGGAAGTAATAAAACTGTCATTTTTTAACGAAAGCAAATTGCAGCGGCAATATCCTTGTTTAACCAAAATACTTTTCTGTGACGATAGGTTTTGAATAATTTTCTTGTCGGGAATATCTTTCTTGAAAATAAAATAGTTTTCTGTAACAACAGCGTTATAAATAGCGGTTTGAGGATATTCCATTCCAACAATTTGTTGGCCTTTTTCGAAATTAATTTTTGCATTTTCAAAAATTTCCAAATACTCAAAAGGTGTATTTGGTGCAAGAATTATTTTATCGGGTAATTGACAGGTAAAAATATCAGGATGTCCTGAAATAGCTTCATAAGTTATTGATTGAGTCGAAAATTCAATTAATGAACCAAATTGTTTAAGATTTTTTTTTGCTTGTTCGGGAAGTTTTTTATCGGCGATAATTAATTTTTTCACAAGCTTTAATTTTTTTCAAAGTTAAAATTCTTAACTTAAACTTCAACTTATCTGCCTAACAATAAAAAATAATGGAAAACACGAAAATCACCCAAAAACTCCTGAATCGTCTAATCTTTCCACTACTCAAATTATAAACTCAAAAGAAATTTAACTGTATTGCTAAGCAAGAAAATTTCTACTTTTGCATTTTTATTTTTCACAAGTCAAGAGATTAAAATGATAAAATTCGATAAATTTATTTTAGATAATGGTCTAAAAGTTATTGTTCATAAAGATGAATCGACTCCTATTGTTGCATTCAATGTTTTATATAATGTTGGGGCAAGAGACGAAAAACCCGAAAAAACAGGATTTGCTCATTTGTTTGAGCATTTAATGTTTGGAGGTTCGGTGAATATTCCACGTTTTGATAAACCTTTAGAAAAAGTTGGTGGCGAAAATAATGCCTTTACGAATAACGATATAACAAATTATTATTTAACTCTTCCCAAACAAAATCTTGAAACAGCATTCTGGCTTGAGTCCGATAGAATGCTATCACTGGCTTTTTCACCAAAAAGCCTGGAAGTTCAAAAAAATGTTGTAGTCGAAGAGTTCAAGCAATCTTATCTTAATCAGCCCTATGGTGATGTTTGGTTGTTATTAAAACCTTTAGCTTATAAAGTTCATCCTTATCAATGGCCCACAATTGGGAAAAATATCGCTCATATTGAAAATGCAGTAATGAAAGATGTGAAAGATTTTTATAATAAATTTTACAATCCGAATAATGCAATTTTGACCATAGCAGGCAATGTTGAACTTAAAGAAATAAAAATACTGGCTAAAAAATGGTTTGGGCCAATTGAAAATAAAAACTCTTTCGTTCGTAATTTACCGGAAGAACCTACTCAGGAAAATGCTCGTGAGTTAACAGTTGAGCGAGACGTACCATTTGATTCAATTATTAAAGCCTATCATATTTGTTCTCGGACTGACAAAGCTTTTTATGCCGTAGATCTTTTGTCTGATATTTTATCAAGCGGGCAATCATCAAGGCTTTATAAGGAATTGTATAAAAAACAACAATTGTTTAGTGATATAAATGCATATATTTCAGGCGATATAGATAAAGGTTTAATGATTATCGAAGGGAAATTGATAAAAGGTATTCCAATGGAAAAGGCCGAAAATGCAATCATTAATGAATTGAATAAAATTTGTAGCGTTTTGATTGATGATGAAGAATTGCAAAAGGTGAAAAATAAAGTCGAATCAAATTTGATTTTTGCCGAGTTGAGTATTCTAAATAAAGCAATGACTTTATCATATTTCGAATTGCTTGGCGATGCCTCTCAGATTAATGAGGAAACCAATGAATATTTGCGTGTTACAAAAGAGCAAATCATCGAACAAGCCAAAACTGTTTTTAAACCTTCGAATTGCTCGACTTTGCATTATTTGGCAAAAAATCGAGATTAATCGAATAATTTAATAAAAAATTTTTTAAAATGAGAAAAATTCAACCTGAAATTAAGCAAATAGAAAAAATCAATTTAAACGAACCTGAAAAATTATTTCTGAATAACGGAATTCCTGTTTATTCAATTAAATCAGGGACTCAGGATGTAGTGAAAATTGATCTGTTTTTTGAAGCAGGTTCAATAAGACAACAAAAACCTTTTGTGGCTTTCTCGGCAAATATGCTTTTAAAAGAAGGTTCATCGAAATATACTTCATCTGTAATTGCCGAATTACTTGATTATCACGGTGCATATATAGAAACTATTAATCAAAAAGACCTTGCAATAGTTTCGCTTTATTCATTAAACAAGCATCTCGAAAAACTTTTACCGCTTCTATCCGACATAATTTTTTCGCCAAAGTATCCGGAAAAAGAATTTGATGTATTTATTCAAAAGCAAAGACAGGAATACAAGGTTAATATCGAAAAAGTCAAATATTTGGCTATGCAAAAATTCAATCAGTTGATTTTTGGCAAAAACAATCCTTATGGCCAAATTGTTGAACTTAATGATTTTGACACCTTGAAACCTTTTGACCTGAGAAATTTTCATAAAAGATTCTATGATGCTGCTAATTGCAAAATTATTATTTCAGGGAAAATTAATGACAAACTTTTCGGTTTATTGAATTTGAATTTTGGAAACATAAAAGTGAATTCTAAGTATAAAATTGATACTGTTAAAATTGATATTCCTTCAATAACTGATCGCAAAGATATTATTATCAAAGAAAATGCCATGCAATCGGCAATTAGAATAGGTAAAATTTTATTCAATAAAACTCATCCTGATTTTATGGGTTTAACTGTTTTAAATACTGTTTTGGGTGGATATTTCGGCTCGAGGTTGATGATGAATATTCGTGAAGATAAAGGATATACTTATGGAATTGGTTCCGGACTTGCGTCACTGCATAATTCGGGATTCTTTTTTATTGCTTCCGAAGTTGGGACTGAAGTATCAAAAGATGCAATTAATGAAATTTATATTGAACTTAGGAAACTTACTGAAGAAAAAATTCCGGAAGATGAATTGGATTTAGTTAGAAATTATATGCTTGGTTCCTTTATGCGTAGCATTGATGGGCCTTTTGCTTTGGCCGAAAAATATAGAAGTGTTTTGGAATACAATTTAGATTTGAAGTATTATTCAAAATTAATTGAAACAATAAAAAGCATTACTTCAAGTGATTTATTAAATCTGGCACAAAAATATTTTATCGAAGACACAATGATTGAGTTGCTTGTGGGAAAATAAAATTTACTGCATTTTTTTTCGTTTTAATGCAAACCTCAAAAAATGAACGTAAGAAAAAGAATATTAATTTTCTTGTTGCTGTTTTTATCAGTATTGATTTCCCAAAGCCAGATCGTTAATAATGAAATTGTTATTAATGCAGGTTTTACGGTTACTCTTTCAACGAGTATTCAAGACAGAGGAATTTCTGTTGAAGTTAGAGATGACAATGTTGTTGGCCCTTTTGAAATAGGTTTTGATTTTGATTTTTTTTCAGAAAACTATTCTGAATTTTATATTGGCGCCAACGGTTATATTGCTTTCGGTGAGGATGATCTCGGAGGTGGCCGTCGCATTCCTTTCACTATTCCAAATACCGATATTAGTATTCCAAAAAATTGTATTTTAGGACCTTTTCAGGATTGGGACCCTTCCTATAATAATGCTTCGTATATTTTTTATAAAAACATTGGGACCTCTCCAAATAAAAAACTTATCGTTAGTTGGTGTGATATTCCTCTTTTTGATTGTTATGATTCACTCGGAAGTTTTCAAATTGTTGTAAACGAAGATTTTTCAATTGAAAATCATATTATAAAAAAACCGGCATGTCCTAATTTATTTGAAAATAAAGCAACTCAGGGGATTCAAAATTCGACCGGAACCATTGGTTTTGCCGTTGAAGACCGGAATAATAACTCATGGATTGCCGAATTAGAAAGCTACAGATATGTTCCTCAGCCGGATAGAACTTATGAGATTGACTCACTTAAGTTTTCCCCGGAAATCCTGGCAAAGGAAATTTTATGGTTTGAAGAAGGAAATATTTATGAAATCGGTAGCGGAACAAGCATTAATGTTTCGCCTAAGAAAAATACTGTTTACAAGGCAGTTGCGTCACTTTGTGGTGACCAGATTTTTGAAGAAACGTTTCCAATAAAAGTAATTCCCACTCCAAATGCTTTTTCGCCAAATAATGATGGCCTAAA
>JAEINX010000094.1 GCA_016342645.1 Bacteroidales bacterium
GTTTTTCCATCCGAGTCTTTAAATCGCAATTTCATGCGGTTTGCCTGGTAATTTTCGAAATTAGAAACCGAACTAACTTCTAACCAGCGTTTCTGTGCAGCCGAAAAAACTTCAAAATCATAGGTTTTTGCAGAAGTAAAACTTAAATCTCCTCCACATAAATTCAAAATCCTGAAAGGCAAATTAAGTTTTCTAATTAAGGATCCAACATAGTTTCGCATTTCCTCGAGAGTTTCATAAGATGTTTCAGGGTGTTGAATTTGAACTATTTCAACTTTATCGAATTGATGCAAACGGTTCAAGCCGCGAACATCTTTCCCATAAGAACCGGCCTCACGACGAAAACAATTTGAATAAGCAACATTTTTGACAGGAAAATCCTTGTAATTCAAAATCACATCTCTGTAAATATTTGTTACGGGAACTTCAGAAGTTGGGATGAGATAAAAATTATCAACTGTTACATGATACATTTGTCCTTCTTTATCCGGCAATTGTCCGGTTCCATAAGCCGAAGCCTCATTTACAAGCAATGGAGGCTGAATTTCAAGATAGTTATTTTGTATGGCTTCGTCAAGGAAAAAATTTATCAAAGCTCTTTGTAAGCGAGCACCTTTTCCCTTATAAACCGGAAATCCTGCACCTGTTATTTTACTTCCAAGGTCGAAATCAATAATATCATATTTTGCTGCTAATTCCCAATGAGGGAGATCATTTTCGGGTAAAATAGGAATTAGGCCTTCTTCTGCAACCAATTCGTTATCCTGCTCGCTTTTTCCTGCCGGAACGCTTGGATGAGGAATGTTTGGGATTTGAATTATCAAGTCGTGAATATCGGTTTTTACTTTTTCAAGTGTTTCTGATAATTCTTTTGAAGCTTTTTTTAACTCAATACTTTTTTCTTTAAATTTATTAGCTTCCTCTGCCATTCCTTTTTTAAATAAACTGCCAACTTCCTTAGCAACTATTTTTGCTTCAGCGAGGTTTTTATCTAAAAAATTTTGAGTTTTTCGTCGGGTTTTATCAAGATCAATAATTTTATCAATTAATTCTTCCGCATGAAAGTTTTTAATTTTAAGTTTATTAATAACACTTTCTAAATTTCCCTGAATTATATTTATGTTTAGCATTTTTTTGAAATTTTTTGCAAAAGTAAAGTATTATATAATACGAGTGGGCAATGATCAGAATTGGTCATCGAATCCTTTAATGTTTTGTTCTTTTTCGTATAATATATTTAATTACAAGAAAGATGAAATATCCTAAAAGTACCAGATATACTATATGATTTATTGAAAATAAATTCCCAAT
The DNA here is from genome assembly GCA_016342645.1 of Bacteroidales bacterium. GTDB lineage: Bacteria > Bacteroidota > Bacteroidia > Bacteroidales > JAEINX01 > JAEINX01. The sequence goes on from JAEINX010000094.1 coordinate 1,312, forward strand.
AGAAAAAGATGGAAAAATCATGTACCCAAGAAATACAAGTAAAAAGAACAAGATAATTATTCGGTAAATAGATTCTGTGTATTTTTTGTAGGTTTTATTTTTCGGAAAATATGAAAATATGAAAAATAATAAAAACACAAACCCAATCAAAAAAACATATGTCGTTGTTTCCATAATATCAGTTTTATATTATTAATTTGTAGGACATATATCAGGGCAGCAAAACCCGCATCCACACAGATAGCAGCATAATAAATATGCAGGGAAGAATTCAATAGTCACAGCACACAAAATACAGCAAAAATAGAAACTAGGTGGGCAACAAACTTCCATACCTCCTCCTCCTCCAGGGCTTAAGGCAAGAAATTTGTAGTCAGCACTAGGGTTGTTTCTATAATAGTTAATGATTTTTTTTCCGAAGCGATAACTTCAGTTTCTGTTTGATCGCATGGTAAGCAATCTTCCAAATCATTTATATTATATCTTTGAATGAGACGAATTGCTGCAGCCTTAACCTCAGCATGTTTTAGGTTGTATTCAGTTTCTGTTAAATTCAACATTGATAGAAAAGCTGTTGTGTCTTGAAAGTTAACAGTCTTTGGGTCAACATTTGCCTCAATGAATTTTGTCATTATCCATACATTTGCTTCTATTATCAAAATCCAATTAGTATCAGCTTTAATAAATTCAGAATTAGTTGTGTCATTTACTAAACAAGCTGAAATCGATGCCCTAACATTAGTTGCGTTAAGCATTATAAATGTTAAGGATAGTAAAATGATAAGTATTTTTTTCATTATTATAATATTTAAAAATTTACATCATACCCTATTTTGATCCAAACCTGGTAGATGAAAGGTTTGGTGACCAGCGAAGTCTTTCTAATTGTTGCCGGCTAAAAACAAAATGCTATATAGGTTTTTATTTAATCAAACCGCCTTTCCCCAATACCTGCTTTTAGAAAAGGCTTAGGTTAAATGAAGTAATTCTTCCCAATCACATAATTGTATTTATTTGTGCAATTAAGCAAATATTTATAAAATTTATTATAAATTACCATAAACTCCTGAAAATGTTTTTTATTATAGTGTTTAACAAGCATTTATGATTAATTATTTCAATAAAAAAATCAACAAATAATACTTATTAATTCTATTTTAAGGCAAAAGGTAACCCTTATAATTGTTTTTTAACAAATATTTACTAATATTATTTTATAGGACACACATTTGACCGATTTGGTATGATTCTTTTTTAGATTCCTCAGCGAAGATCTACTCAATGAATTTTAGAGGCAGATAATAGCGGATTAGTTATGAAAAAAAAATCATGAAGATCATAATAATCAGTATCCTATTTTTCTTCCTCCTGCTCCACAACAAAAACTCCCGTAGGTTTGATGATTTCTCTATGCGAGAAAGTTTCATCCGACTCAAAACCTTGACCATAAATGGTATCACTTTTTGTTATTATTTTGATTGGAACTTCCGAAAAAATGGTTTTTTTCTTTTGATCCCAAATAATATGTTCGGTAAACAAAATTTCATGATTTTCATAATTAATTATGATGACATTTTTTTTTGCTTCCATCAATCTTTTCTTTTCAAAGTTAATTCCATAATCTGCCGACATTTGCGATTTAACATTCATTGCCGAATCATAAAAAACTACTTTAAAACCATCTGGAAATTCAACTAATGAATTATTTCCCGAATATTTATTCATTGTCGGGCTTGTTAATGAGACTAAAATTTTCCCGGAGTCACTTTCGAGATAACCAACATTTTTTGCAATCATCTCCGGAATAGAGTCTTCAAAAGGAAAAGCAGACTCAATAACGCTAATTTTATCTTTACAGGAAAAAAGCATCGATATAAATAAAATCATTACAATGCTTTTTGCTAAGAAAAATTTCTTCTTAGTTTTCAAAGTTTTATAATAAATTATTTTGCAGCTCTAACTATTGTGTTTTCGTTAATCCAACATTCAACTTTATAAGTATCACCTTCTTTAAGATCATGAAAGAAAATTGTTTGAACATCAGGAAAATTGGAACTCACATTTTTTATTCGCTTATTTGCAATAACTTCGATAGAACTATCTACTTTTTTTGCTTTTTCATATTTATCAACAGCGGCCCAATAAGCAACTCTTTTTGTTAGGTCGTTGTCGCCACAATCTTTTGCACTTGTAGCATACATGTCGCCAATAATAATGTATGGATTTCCGTTTTCGGGATTAAATTCTATGGCTTTATAAGCATAAGTTCGTGCTTTGGGGAAATTATTCATGTTTCTAAACGACTCTGCTAAATACACATACACATCTCCAACCTTATCTTTGTTTTCCATTTCTGTTGCTTGCTCAAGATATTCTGCAGCATTTTTGTAATCACCTTTTTTAAGATACATTTTGCCGATAAGGAAAGCTGATTCCGGCGATGGCTCTAATTCGTAAAGCTTAATGTTGGTTTCAAAATATAGAGGTTCTTCGTGACAACCTTTTTTGTCGAGAAGTTTGATGATTTTATTCAATTGCTCAACATCATCAGGATTTTCAGCAAATTTGTCAGAATAAATACTGATAAGATTTTCACATGAAGCAAAAGGCTCAAAAGCATTTTCTATATATCCTTTTGTGTTTTCATATTTTACAGCAGATTTTGGGTCATTCTTAATATTAAAATCAATGATTTCGCTAATTTTATCATAATTTTCTAATATTAATTCTTTTGGTGCTAATTCTTTATCGACTAATTTAATTGTGGATTTAAAATAATATCCTAAAATTGAATAAGAAGAATTATTACCCTCAAGTTCAACAGATTCGTTTAAAATATTATAGGCCTTTTGAACATCAGTAGGTCTAAGTTTAAAATAGTCGGCTCCCTTTCTCCCCAAAATATATCCCCTATTATTAAAATATTCAATTCTTTGGTCGTAAATCATCATTAAAGTATCAATGAGTTTTTCTTTAACCGCCTTATTTTTTCCGTTTTTTATAAAATCACTAAACATTTTCACACCATCAATGTAAGTGTTTTGGGTTCCTCTCGGGCATTTTGAAAACACTTTACGCCATGGGCCAATGGCATCTGCAAAGTTTTCTTGTCGATAAAATTCTCTATACAAAGAAATGTTCATAATGCATGTTAAACTATCTTCACCATATTTGGGACCCTTTTGAGCATTTATTTCTGATAGAAAAAATATGATAAATCCAATGCTAAAAATAAGTTGTAAAAGTCTGATTTTCATTTTATATGTATTTTGTGTTATTAATGATATTTCGTTTTAAAGAACCATATATTATGTAATGATATTCCAAATTTAAAATTAACAAAATTCTCCTGAATTAATTCATCATTAATTGTGCCACGATTACCTACCTCAAATCCAAAATTTAAGGTGGTATTTGATTTTCTTAGAGGCAAACCAATTCCAAAACTAAATCCTATTTCGTTAATATTATTTTCTCTCAATTCAAGATATGATCTTAAAAATCTAAAACCAAAACGATAATTTACTCGTTTCCAATAAGAAGATATACTTGTGTAATTTGGAGTGAAATTTCCACCTATTGCAATCTTATAAGAGTTTTTTAAGGAATCCGAAACGTTAAAAGATTTAAACTTTTTCCAATTTTGCCAATCGAAATCTGCTTCAACAAGCCATTTTCGTGGTTTTTCTAAGGCAACTCCAAAACCTATTTTCGCAGGAAGCAAAAAAGTTCCTTTTTTTGTTGGAGAATAATCAAGTGTATCAGTAAGATATTCAATATTCTGGTCAGAGTTATATAGGAATGTTTTTGAAAGATAATTGCTTTTAGCATTAATTTTTGTTGAATTACTGACGGTCAATCCAAAGTTTAATTTGTAATTATTATTTAATTTTACCGAATACTGAATTCCGTAATCAAAATAAAAATCGCTAATAGTTTTTGTTTCGTCAATCTGAGAAGTTAGAACAAATAGAGAATCTGGGAATGAGGTGTTTCTTAGCTTTGTAATTGTTCCGAAAAGATAATGAGCCGAAATACCAATGGAAAAATTGTCGGATATTTTATATGCGTTTCCCCAATAGCATTGATTTATCCCACCATAACCTTCGTAGAAGTGTTTCGTTTTTCCGAGATTTTCGATAGAAACAGTATTGGATACAGAATAACCCACTTTTGAAAAAGGAAGTACTCCAAAACTTGTTTTCCAGCGCTGGCTAATCGAAAAGCCAAAAAGAAAATAATTAAGAGATGAATAGTTTGTCGATTCGGAAAGACTCTTAGTTTTAAGTATTGTAGAATTACTTTCAATACCTACCTCAAAAATAAATGAAGACGGTAATAGTGCTGCATTAGAAGCCGGATTTGCAGTATTTATATATGAAGGATGGCTGATTGCGTATCCGATCCCACCCATTGAATGGTAATAAACCTGATTGCTTAAACTAAGTTGTCCAATTCCAAATTGTGAATACGGAGAATGTATGTGTAATTGAGAAAATGAATTTATACTTAAAAAAACTATAAATAGAATTGTTCCAAGTCGATATTTTATTTTATTAATTGTCATTATGTTCTAAAATAATATTTAATCCAAACAAAACTAAATTTGGAAATGCAAAGATGTTATTTTTTAGTCTTTTATCAAAATATTTTATATCACCTCCGCTAATAATTGTTTTTATTGTAGTATATTGTTGTTTATAATGGTTTATAACTCCCTCTACTTCAAAAAGAATGCCGTTCATCACTCCTGATAAAATAGATTCTTTAGTATTTTGTCCTGTTAATTTTTCAAAATTCGTTTTTTCTAATAACGGTAACTTTCCCGTAAAATTATGTAGAGCTTGAAACCTAATCGAGATACCTGGAGAAATACTACCTCCTATATATTCACCTTTTGAATTTATTAGATCATAAGTGATACAAGTGCCTGCATCAATTACTAATAAATCTTGATTTTTGTAAAAGTAATTTGCTGCCACCACTGCTGCCAATCTGTCTTTTCCGAGAGTAGTTGGAGATTTATAACGATTGATTATAGGCACTTTAGTGTGTTCATCAAGCTCAATGAATTTGTAATTTTTATTTATAAACCGTTTAAGAATTTGTGGATATTCAACAACTGAAGAAATAATTACAGATTTAATTGGAGAAAGATCGGAAAAATTGGTGTTTGTTTTATCAATATACTCAATTAACAGATTTTTTGTGATCCTTTTTTGAATGGAAATATCAATTAATTGACCAGCATCAAAAACTGCAATTTTCGTTAAAGTATTTCCAATATCTATTACTAACTTCATTAAAATCCAGATATTAATAATAACTTACCATATAATTAACTTTCTATATACAAGGTGTAAAAATAATGTAAAATAATAATTAAATAGTTTTTTTTGAAAAATTTTTGAAATGAAAATATTTTTTTATCTTTGCCAGCTCAAAATAACAGGTACCATAGCTCAGTTGGTAGAGCAACGGACTGAAAATCCGTGTGTCCCTGGTTCAATTCCAGGTGGTACCACATCGAAAACTCCTATCAAATTGATCGGAGTTTTTTTTATTCATTTTATGGTTTAGTACCCCGACACTCAGGGTCGGAAATAAATATGTTTGCAAAACAAACTCAATTTAATACTTCGATGGCTCTGCCTCGGGGTAATTTATTTTTTCAATTTTAAAAAAAAATCCCAGTTTTGAAAAACAATTTAAAATATATTTTCATGTTGTTCTCTGAATTTGAGCAGAAAACAATTTTTTTATTTGTTTTTTGAAACAAATAAAAAAAATATGTTCAATTAATTTTTAGTATTTTAAAAAAAAATTGTATTTTCACGCATAAAATTAAATGTGTTTGAAAGTTTAAAAAATTACTGATATGAAAAAAATTGTATTTATTAGTTATGTTCTTATGATCTTTGGAATAATAGGTTGTAATAATATATGTGAAAAAAAGGGATTTGATTATGACGCCGAAATTTCTAATATTAAAGATGTGCTTGAGAGCTATGTAATTGCGAATGAAACTCAGGACATAGAATTAATACAAAAGATTTGGGCTCCTGATAAGGACATTATAATTTTTGGTACCAAGGGTGATGAAAAATTAATTGGATGGGAATCAATAAGAAATGCAACTCAAGAACAATTTAATACTTTTGAGAATACCTTGATTTCAGTTAGGGATCAGGTAGTTAAGATTAATAAATTTGGTGATATTGCATGGTTTTCTGAAGTAATTAATTATAATTTTATTTTAGACGGAAAAGCAAGAAGCTATGAAGGAATTAGATATACCGGTGTTCTTGAAAAAAGAGGTAATGATTGGTATATAATTCAAAGCCACATGTCGATTCCGGCTGAAACTAATTAGATGGGAAATTTTTATTTATTCTATTTGCATAATTATTTTTTATGGAAGTATTAGATGCAATTTTATCCCGTCGAAGTATCAGAAAATATACTGATATTAAAATTTCAAATGAAACCATTGAAAAACTCGTTGAAGCTGCAATGTATGCTCCTTCTGCGAAAAATTTGCGACCATGGCATTTTATAATTATTAATAAAAAAGAAGCTTTGCTTAGATTGTCGGTGGCTCATCCTTATGGAAGCATGCTTAAAATTGCAAATCATGCAATTCTTGTTTGTGGAGATAGTGAGATTGAAAAAATGGAGGATTACATTGTCCAAGACTGTTCCGCTGCAACTCAAAATATTTTATTAGCTGCACATGCTATGGGTTTGGGAGCAGTTTGGCTTGGCGTTCATCCGCGCAAAAAAAGGATTAACGATATTTCAAAATTACTTGAATTACCTAAAAATATTATTCCGGTATCTCTTATTTCAATCGGTGATCCGGCTGAAAAAAAACAAAGACCAAAAAGAGTAATTCCTGAGCGGATTCATTTTAATAAATGGTAGTTTTTTTAAATGAGAGAATGATTAAATGATAAAATGCTAAAATAAAAACAGAACCCTAAAATATCTATCAAAAATTGCAGTAGAACCTCAAAAATTAAAGGAGATTATTCAGCCAGAACAAGAACTTTATTCTTTAAAACCTCAATAATTCCACCATTGATTTCAAAAAATCGGATATCATTTCCCTTGTCTTTAATTTTAATTTTTCCTTTTTTTAAAGCCGAAATCATTGGAGCGTGATTGTTTAGTAATTCAAAAGACCCATCAATTCCCGGAAGTTGGACTAAACTGACTTCACCTTCAAAAATTGTTTTGTCTGGAGTTGTTATTTCGAGGTTCATGATGATTGATTTCTATTTAGGCAGATTTTTTACTATCCGCAAGTATTTTTTTCCCATTCTCAATGGCTTCTTCAATCGTACCGACAAGGTTAAAAGCTGCTTCGGGATATTCATCAACTTCACCTTCGAGAATCATTTTAAAACCTTTGATGGTGTCTTCAATCGGGACAATTGTTCCTTTTAATCCTGTAAATTGCTCGGCAACATGGAAGGGTTGCGATAAGAAACGCTGCACTCGCCTTGCTCGGTGAACGACTAATTTATCTTCTTCCGAAAGTTCATCCATACCAAGAATTGCAATAATATCTTGAAGTTCTTTATAACGTTGAAGAATTTCTTTTACTCTTTGGGCGGTATTATAATGTTCATCACCAACAACATCCGGTGATAATATTCTTGAAGTCGAATCAAGGGGATCAACTGCCGGATAAATTCCAAGCTCGGAAATTTTTCTGCTTAATACGGTTGTTGCATCCAAATGGGCGAAGGTTGTGGCAGGTGCAGGATCCGTTAAGTCATCAGCCGGAACATAAACGGCTTGTACCGAGGTTATTGATCCTCGTTTTGTAGAGGTAATTCTTTCCTGCATTATTCCCATTTCGGTTGCAAGAGTCGGTTGATAGCCAACAGCTGAAGGCATGCGTCCTAATAATGCAGAGACTTCAGAACCGGCTTGTGTAAAACGAAAAATATTATCCATAAAAAATAAAATATCTCGGCCACCGGTTTTTTCATCACCATCACGGAAGTATTCGGCAAGGGTTAAACCCGAAAGAGCAACTCTTGCACGTGCTCCCGGAGGCTCATTCATTTGCCCGAAAACTAAGGTCGCTTGTGATTTTTCTAATTCCTTACGATTGACTTTTGAAAGATCCCAACCTCCTTCCTCCATACTTTTTATAAACTCATCTCCATATCTAATAACCTTTGATTCTATCATTTCTCTAAGCAAATCGTTTCCTTCTCGAGTTCTTTCTCCAACACCTGCAAAAACCGACATTCCAGAGTAACTTTTGGCAATATTATTTATTAACTCCATAATAATTACCGTTTTACCAACTCCGGCACCTCCAAAAAGGCCGATTTTCCCGCCCTTTGAATAGGGTTCAATCAAATCAATTACTTTAATTCCTGTGTAAAGGATTTCCTTGGTTGTTGTAAGATTTTCAAATTTGGGAGGGTCTCTATGAATTGGATATGATTCTTTTTCGGAGACTTTACCCAAACCATCAATAGGTTTTCCGATCACATTAAACAAACGTCCCTTTATATCATCTCCAACCGGCATTGAAATCGGTTTTCCAGTCGAAACAACCTCCATTCCACGATGTAATCCATCGGTAGAATCCATTGCAATTGTTCGCACTGTATTTTCGCCAATAGCTTGTTGGCATTCAAGAACAAGAATTTGGCCATCATCTTTTTTGACATCTAAAGCATCATAAATATTCGGAAGGTTTTCGGATTGATCAAAAGAAACATCTATGACCGCTCCAATAATTTGAGCAATTTCCCCTTTTATCATTTTTTTATTTTTTGTGGACAAAGATAAATAATTATTTTAAAGATTTTTTTTATTGATTTTTCTTTAAAAATAAGTATCTTTGATTTTAAAAAATGAATTTTATATAAACACTCAAAATTTCAATTTATCAAAATTAACAAAAAACTAACAATTATAATGTTAACAAGCAATTTCAAAGTGGATAAAACGTTTAATATATATTCTTGAATTAAGAATGGGTTGATTTCAAAATATTTGAAATTTCCAATCAAATCTGGAAAAAATGAATCGAAAAGAAACAAGAAAAAATAAGTTTGAATTATTAAACTATGTTAATAAAGGCATGTTTGTTACTGATCAAAAACTTATTCTTCTTTTCTGGAATAAAAATTTAGAAAATAGCACCGGAATTTTAAATTCAGAAATTATTGGAAAATCTTTAATTGAGCAATTTAAAGATTTAGAAAGTAAAGAGTTCAAAAATATAATTAAAAAAATTGCTAAGAATAAGGCTCCAATCAAGATAACTTTCGAGAATGAGGATGATTTTTTTCCCTCTGTTTTGTCAAAAAATTATAAGAAACACTTTGATGTTAACCAAATACCTTCATCGGATAATTCTCAAAACTATCTGATTTTCTCTCTTGAAGAATTAGATACAGCTATCGCAAAACAGCCTGTCCAAAAAAGCTTGAATAAGGATGCATTACAAGAAATTCATTTTTTAAGAAACTCAATTGAAAAACTCTCTGAATCAAAAAAAAATCTGGAAAGAATTCTTTCAACATCAAGTGAAGGTTTTTTTATCATTGATAATAATGCAATAATTGATGAAGTAAATGATGCAATGTGTAGAATTTTATCCAGGCCCAAAGAAAAAATCCTTGGAAAAGCATTAAGTGATTTTCTTAACAATGAAAACAAGAAAAAATTAAAACAAGAATTAATAAAAAGGGCTACAGGGAGAAGTAGTATTTATGAAATTGAACTTTTGCTTCCTGATTTCACATCTATTTTCTGTATTTTTCATGCAACGCCTCATTATGATAATGCCGGAATGAAAATAGGCTCATTTGTTATGGTTTCGGACATAACAAATCATAAAAATACAGAAAATGAACTAAATAATTATAAAAAAAATCTTGAGAAATTAATTATTGAGCGAAGTGAAAAACTAATCACAAGTGAAGAAAAATATCGTAAATTAACGGAAACATTAACCGATGGTGTTTTTACAATTGATTTTAACGGGAATTTTACTTATTTAAATCAAACCTGTGAAAAAATCACCGGATATTTAATAGATGATTTTATTGGTAAAAGTTTTACAAAAATTATTGCCCCGAAATACATTAAATCAACACTTGAAAAATTCAAGCTGGCAAAATCAGGTAATGAACTTCCACTTTACGAGATAGAGATACTGCATAAAAATAAAGGGAGTATTTTGGTTGAATTAAATGTTTCTTCGCTTTATGACTATAATAAAAATATAATTGGCCGGATCGGATCATTTCGTGATATTACAAAACGTAAGGAAACCGAAGACAGGCTGCGAGAAAATGAAGAAAAATTTCGCAGCATAAGCATTTCGGCACAGGATGCTATTATTATTATGGATAATGATGGAAATATTTCGTTTTGGAATAAAGCAGCCGAAAAAATGTTTAATTATTCTTATCAGGAAGCAATTGGACAATATTTGCATAAATTCATAGCTCCCGAACATTACTTTGATGGATTTAATAAGAATTTTCCTGAATTCCAAAAATCAGGAAAGGGAAATGCTGTTGGCAAAACTCTGGAATTATCCGCAATAAAAAAAGATGGAACAGAATTTCCTATTTCATTATCTCTTTCTGTAGTAAAATTAAAAGGGAAATGGAATGCATTGGGAATAATAAGGGACATATCTCAAATTAAAGAAGCTGAAGCAGAAATAAAAAGTAGTGAACAAAATTTTAAGGCTTTAGCTGAAAATTCATTTGAATGTATTGCAATTAATGATAAACAGGGGAATTATCTTTATACAAATACAAAAACCTCAGAACTTACAGGATATAGTATTAAAGAATTACTAAAACTAAATGTAAAAGACCTCACGCCACAACAAGATGTTGAAATCGTAATGAAAAGAGTTAGAAGAAGGGTTGAAGGCAAATCAGCCTTAAAAAACTTTGAATCAAATTTACTCCGTAAAGACGGGAAAATAGTTCCTGTTGAAATTTTGGCAACAAAAACAGAATGGCATAAAAAGCCTGCAGATATGGTATTTTTCCATGACATCAGCGTACGTAAACAAGCTGAAGAAAAATTGAAGAAACAAACAATTGAATTAAAAGAACGTAATGAGGAATTAGATGCATTTGCACATACTGTTGCACATGACCTTAAAAACCCGCTTGGAGCAGTTATAGGTTTTTCCGAGTTATTAAATGATGAATTTTCTGACCTTTCTGAAAATGAAATTCAACAATTTATTCAGCATATCTATAAGGGTAGCAACAAAATGAAGAATATTATTGATGGTTTGCTTTTATTATCCAGTTTGAGAAAAACAGAGGTAAAAACCGAAGTTTTGAATATGAATCGAATCATTGAAGAAGCCATTGATCGCAATTCTCAATTGATAGAAAAAAATAATGCTGAAATAGTTTTTCCCGAAAAATGGCCCGGGGCTTTAGGTTTTGCTCCATGGGTAGAAGAAGTGTGGGTTAATTATATTAATAATGCTATTAAATATGGAGGTGAACCTCCAAAAATTGAGCTTGGATTTGATACTGAAAATTCAGATAAATCCGACAAAAAGATGATGCGTTTTTGGGTTCGCGACAACGGTAAAGGTATATCACGGGAAAACCAAAAACGTTTATTCAAGCAATTTGAACGCCTCGATCAGGTTAAAATTGAGGGGCATGGCTTGGGACTTTCAATAGTTCGCCGAATTATTGAAAAATTAGATGGAAGAGTAGGTGTTGAAAGCTATTCAGATAATGATGAAAAAGGTAGTATTTTCTACTTTACCTTACCCATTGAAAACAATTAAAATTCAATTAGAATTTCGATCTCTTAACTCTTGCTCTTTTAAACCTTGTTTCTTTATTATCTTCTCTTCCTCTATTTTTATCTCTTCCCCGATTGTAATCTCTTCCCCGGTTGTCATCTCTTCCACTATCTTGCTTCTTTTTATTGGATTCTTCAACAAGCAATTTTATACCTTCATATTCGACATTTTTAAATGACTTTAAAATTAATGATTTGTAAGCTTCATCTGTTTCAAAAAACGAAAATGATTTTAAAATTTCTATTTTTCCAACTTCAGCATTTCTTTCATTAATATTTTGATTTATAATAGTTAATAAAAGTTTTGGAGTTAATTTGTTTTTTGATCCGATATTGATAAAAAATCTTGTAAATATGGTTTTATTTTTTCCTTGCTTTTCATTTCGAGTGCTTTTGAAATCTGATTTTTTAATATTTACATTAATATCGGGAGCATCTTCATAATATGATAAAAAACGATTAAATTCAACTGAAACAAAATGTTTGACAAGGTTTTCACGGTCTAACCACTCAAGTTTTTGATAAATTGAAGGCATAAAAGCCTCAATCTGTGATTCATTAACTTCGACTTTCTCAACCGTATCAATTAATTTAAAGAGCTGTTTTTTACAAATATCCTTACCGAGAGGTATCATTTTCCTTTCCATCTTTTTCCCGATTTTTTTTTCAATCATCGAAATTTTGTTCATTTCTCTGGTATGAACAATCGAAAGGGAAACACCTTTTTTTTCTGCTCTTCCGGTTCTTCCGCTCCTGTGAGTATAAATATCGGTTTCATCGGGCAGATTATAATTAATAATATGGCTTAAGTCATGCACATCAAGGCCTCTTGCCGCAACATCGGTCGCCACCAAAAGTTGCAATTGTTTGTTTCTGAAACGACTCATAACGTGATCGCGTTGAGCTTGCGATAAATCGCCGTGTAAAGCATCTGAGTTATAACCATCGTTTGAAAGTTTATCGGCCACCTCCTTGGTTTCTCTTCGGGTACGACAAAATATTATTGCATAAATATTAGGATGCATGTCAACAATACGCTTCAAAGCAATATACCTGTCTTTTGCCTGAGCTACATAATATGCGTGGCTCACATTTTCAGTACTGACATTCTTGCTTCCCACAGATATTTCGACAGGGTTTTTCATATATGTTTTTGCCATTCCAACAATTTCATTTGGCATTGTTGCCGAAAACAATAATGTTTGTTTATTGTCGGGTATTGTTGATAAAATAGCATCTAAATCGTCTTTAAAACCCATCGAAAGCATTTCATCCGCTTCATCCAAAACAAGCCAACGGACATTTCCCAGGCGGAGTCTTTTGCGTTTAATTAAATCCAAAGTACGTCCGGGTGTCCCGACAACGAATTGTCCACCCTTATTAAGTGCATTTATTTGAGTATCGATACTTGCTCCGCCATAAACAGGTATAACCCTGAAGCCTTTAAGGTGTTTGGCATAACTTTCGATGTCTTTAGTTATTTGCAAACATAATTCTCTTGTGGGGCAAAGTATAATGCTTTGTATTTTATTTGAGTGTATGTCGGTGTGATGAAGTAAAGGTAAACCAAAAGCAGCGGTTTTTCCGGTTCCTGTTTGAGCACAGGCAATCAGGTCATCAGTAGAATTCATTAAGTGAGGAATTGCTTTTTGTTGAACAGAAGTTGGAGTTGTAAATCCTAAATCGCTCACAGCAGCTAATATTTCCTGATTAAGTCCTGTTTCATTAAATGTATCCATTAAGTAATTTTTTTAGTCTTTTTTTGTGAATTGAAATTTGCCTGACGACTATTTAATTGTCGCCATATTATTTTTTATAGAATTAATTGCGGCAAAAGTAATCAATTTATGAATGTAAAAGGAATTTATTATTTTTTTGGGTGTACGACAAATTTCCCTTTTTGTGTATCTTAGGTACGCCAAGAAGCGTAAAGATATGACCTCAAAGGAAAGAGTACGACTTTTACAACTAAAACTATATCTGAAAGCCAAGCAGGAAAGCGGCTACAAATTTTACATACTCTATGACAAGATATTCCAGAAACATATTCTATCGGAAGCGTATAAACGCTCCAAAACCAAGAATGGATTTCCCGGAGTAGATAAGCAGACTTTTGCCGATGTGGAAAAGTACGGGCGAGAAAAATTCTTAACCGAAATACGAGACAAACTCAAAGAAGGAAAGCAAACAGTTTATGATGCCGACCTAAGTAAATACTTCGACACAATGCCTCATAAAAAGTTAGAGATAGCTTTGAAAGAACGAATTGCCGGCCCCCGAATACTCCATCTCATAAAACTGTGGCTAAAAGTACCCATAGTAGAAGAAAACGGAAAATACACAGGGGGAAAAAGTAATACAAAAGGAACGCCTCAAGGAGGAGTAATATCCCCATTATTAGCAAATATATACATGAATTTGCTTGACAGGATAATAAACAATCCCTATGTGAACTCTGGAATACGACCTGCGAATACTTTAAGATGAAAGTTTTTAGGAAAGCCGTCCATACGAATTTCCGTTGGTCATATGCGGGAAAACCGCACGTACGGTTTGACGAGGGGGCTACAGAGCAAATGTGTTTTGTGTTTTTTCTGTACTCTACTATACTGTCTTTGTGGCTAAAAATGCCTTTTCAGAGTGGAATCCTTTTTTAATAATATTACTGATCCTTTTCATTCACACCTATTGCTTTCTATTAAGTTTCTTATATTGATAAATACTAAAATATGCAACCATCATACCTTAATTATTGTCAAATAATATAATGGAAATAAAGAAAATAGAAATAAGGAATTATTATTCTGAAATTACTGTTTCTTTGCATTTTTATTTTTGGAAAACAAATAATTATTAACACAACAAATTTATTAAAACATGAAAAAAGCATTTCTACTATCTGCAATAGTATTTTTCTTTGCATTTTCAGCTTTCGCTGATGGTTGGAGAGAAGGAGAAAAAGAGATTAAAGTATTTCTTAATTCGCCTGCTGATTATACATTATTAAGCGATTTGAATTTAAACGGCGATATTTATTCCAACAAAGGAATTGCAATAATGTACGTAACTCCCGATGAACTTCTCCGACTCGACAAAACCGGTTTAAGTTATGAAGTTTTAAAAGATGATCTTAATGAATATTATCGCGATTTCTGGAATAAAGATGTTCCGCCGGGTTATTATTCGTACGAAGAAATAATTGAAATAATCGACAGTTTAGCACAAAATTTCCCCGACATTTGTAAGAAAGAAATTATCGGAACCTCAATGGGTGGACGCGAATTAGCTGTTTTAAAGATAAGTGATAATGTTGAAATTGATGAGGCTGAAGCCGAATTGATCATCGATGGTGGAATTCATGGTGACGAAATCGGTGGTGCCGAGAACCTGATTCGTTTTTCAAGAAAATTATGTTATGATTATGGTGAAGATTTTTATATCACAAATCTAATTGATAATCGTGAGATTATTATTTATTGTATGGTTAACCCTGATGGCAGAGCCAATATGACAAGGTATAATAATAATGGAATCGACCTTAATCGTGACTGGGGTTATATGTGGAATGGTGAAGGCGGAAGCCCCTATGCATATTCTCAGCAGGAAACCAAAGCTTATCGCGATTATATGAACGATAATGAATTTGTTATGAATGTTTCCATGCATAGTGGAACTGAAGTATTTTTATATGCATGGTATTACAGAGATAATCCTTCACCTGATGATAGTGAGTGTTATTTTATTGGCAATTTGTATTCCAGTACATCAGGTTATTCAAATTTAGAGTTTGGCCAATGTGCAACCATTCTTTATCCTGTTAATGGTGGGTCTTGTGAATCCTTCTATGGAGTAACCGGAACACTTGGTTTTGCACAGGAAATCTCTAATGATAAACAACCATCGGCTTCACAAGCAACTGTTTATTATAATTGGAATGTTACTCCCATGCTTGAAATGATTGAAGTTTCAGGATACGGTTTAGAAGGAATCATCACCGATGCATTAAGCGGAGAGCCTGTTGTTGCAGCAATCTTTGTTGATGAGTATTTACCAAATTACTCTGACCCTACAGTCGGCGACTTTCATAAATTTGTCATGCCCGGAACATATTCAATAACTGTTGTTGCAAACGGATATGAATCACAAACCATTGATAATATCGTTGTCGAAGCAAACAGCTCAACTACTGTTAATTTTCAACTTCAGGAAGTCGAATCACATTATGCTTACAGAGTTAGTAGCTGTCAAATTCCGGGAAATAACCCTGGTGACGAAGGCAATACCCCCGGCATCATAGGTGCTCCCGATAACATCAATTATTCAATTGGTAAAAACGGATGGATAG
>JAEINX010000095.1 GCA_016342645.1 Bacteroidales bacterium
AAGAGGTTATGAGAATAATTGTCTTTTTCATAGGAGGTAATTTTTGATAAAATTAAAAAAATTAATCATTAAAATTTATGTTTTTTCTTAATACTTTTTTTATTGATTGCTTGATTCTTTAAAATTATTTCTCATTTCTTTCTTCATTAATATAGTTCATTATTGATAATTATCAGTTTAATAAAACAACTTTACAAGAATGAATATTTCTGCCTGATTGCAAGCGTAGGAGGTAAAGGCCAGATTCAACATCTTTTCCGTTTTTGTCTTTACCGTTCCAAACTATTTCAAACTTACCTTTCTCCTTTTTTTCATTGAGTAGAGTATTTATTAAATTCCCCTGTAAATCATAAATTGAGATATTTGTATAACCTGAATTTCTAATATTAAAAGTGATTTTTGTAAAGTTCTTAAAAGGATTTGGCAACACTTTTAAATGGTCAATATCTTTTACAAGCCTGTCATTAATTGCAGTAATATCAGTTGTATCGTAAACCCAAACCCCATCGCCGTGGGTAGATAGAAGATACTTGTTTTCATTAACATAAGGGATAATATCGGTAACACGCCTATTGTATTTTCCTTCTAATTGTTGCCAGGTGGTTCCGGCATCTGTACTATAAAATATGTTTGTATTTCGGGTAGAATAAAACAAATAATCAGGGTTTTCCTTATAAATTTCAAAACAATAAATATGACCACCGGAAAAAGGGCCGTTTGCATATTCCGCTATTATTTGAAAACTATTACCCCAATCGTAAGATACCTCCAATGTTTTTTGCCAAGATCCGGTAGCATATAAAATATTTGAATTATTTGGATGAACAGCAATAATCCGTTTATCAAGAGCCTCAATCCAGGTATCTCCTCCATCAGTACTCCTGAGTTTTCCATAATATAAAGTATCGGGATGATTTGGATCAATAATTATATCGCCGGTTGAAGATTTTATTGAGGGGAAATAAATCGTAGCCCATGTATCTCCATAATCAGTTGATTTATAAATACATGAATAATCTCTATAATATAAGATATTCGTTTCCTTAGGATTTATTGCCATATCATAGAGTTTGATAGACAAATGAGTAACAATTTCCTGGTATGTGTCGCCTCCGTCAAAACTTCTCCACAGGCTATTTCCGCCAAAGTAAATGGTATCAGGATATTTCGGGTCACATTTTACGACATTAATATAATCACAGATTATATTCTCCCAATTTATTCCACCGTCAATACTTTTCCACAGTCCCTGATTGCCTGCCGCATAAATGTTGTTTTTATTTTTTTGATCAGCTTCTAAATCCAAAATGTATGAATTCATTAGATCGGTGTTTTTTAATTGTGTTGTTATACCCCCGTCAACAGAATGAAAAACACCGTAATTAGTACCAAAATAAACATTGTTTGTGTTTGAAACTTCTGCCTGACAACGATTTCTTAATTTCATGTGTTCTGTCGCTAAAAGCTTATCGACTTCGAACCATGAAATCCCCTTATCAGGACTTTTCAGAATATTGAACAATGAATTAAATTCTCCGGTTACTCTTTCAATATATAAATTAAAATCGGCATCGGCATACATGCTATATACAGATACATACGGGTTTTCAAATCCTTCGAACAGATTCCAGTTTTCTCCGCCGTCATCGGAATAATTTAACCACCAATCTCCGTAGGCATCATAAATTACACCTCATAAATTTTGATTGTTTTCAGGATCAATGCATATATCATAAAAATGAAAAGCATCTGTTAGTTCCTGCCATGTTATGCCATTATCATAACTTTCTATTATTCCCCATGGAAAAGCGCCTGAACCTGTACTTCCTAATCCAATTAGTATATGATCATTATAAGAAGGGTCTCTTTTAATATCGGTAACCCAATATGAACTGTAAAAAAGATCCCAGCTATTGCCTCCGTTAATAGTCCTGTAAAAACCTCCACCCGTACCAATAAAAATATCGTTTGGATTAAAGGAGTTTATATTAATAAAGTTAACGAAAAAATTATCCGGTAAAGTCCCACCGACTGATTGCCAGCTACTTCCCCCATCTGTACTTTTCAGCAAACCTCTGTGGGTACCAACCCAAACATGGTTTTCATTTTGCGGTTCAACGGCAATAGCATAAACCGGATAATAATCACCAAACCACCAGCAAGGTGAAGTTTCGCTATTATTAAGTGAATCTTCATAAACGGGAAGGTTTTCGGTGGAACAATAATTCCATGTTTCACCTCCGTTTGTAGTTTTATAAATCCCGTCAGAGTATGTTCCGATATAAATTACCTCCGGATTGGATGGAGCCATTGCCAATGCTCTTACATCAGCACTAACCGGTCCGTTTCTAAACCAGTTTGTGTCGTTCAGAACAATGCTTTGTGATTGAGAATTGAGGCTGATAATTATTACAGTAATAAAAAGTGTAAAAGTTTTCATCTTTTGAAGTTTTATTTTTTCCTTCAAAGATATAAAAAATTCTTAATGATTTGAAATAAAGGATATTTATTTTATAATAAGATATTCCCCATTCTTTAGATCAGTAAGTACCATTGTTTTAAAGAAATTCATTTTTGATTTTTAGCAGCCATACGCAAATGTTTTTTATGACCGCCAATTAACTCATTTCTTTTCTCATAAGATCCAATCCTTGTCGGACAATAGACTGAATCTCGATTTTTGAAGTGCTGATATATTCACAAAGAGCAAAATCTTCCTCATCAACTTCGAAAATTCCGAGATTTTCCATTTGGTCGATATCTTCGGTCATTATTGCTTTGATGAGTTGCATTGGGTAAATATCCATTGGAAAAACTTTTTCAAACTGTCCGGTCATAACAAAAGCACGTTCTCCGCCATTAATATTTGTGTCGAGTCGATATTTTTTCTTTGGTGTCATCCATGAGATAAAAGTACGGTAGAAACTGAACTTATGTAAACCGGGTAAAGCCCAACCAATGAATTCATAATAATCGCCTTCGGGAATAACTGTAATTTGCGAATCATAAAATCCAATATAGCCGTCCTTTTTGATTTGCTTTCCGGTTAGTACGTTGCCGCTAATGTATCTAAGATTACCTTCTTTCAAATTATTTTCAACTAATTCCGATATATCGGTTCCCGAAATTGTTTTAAAATATTTTGGATTTTTGACTTCCGAACCTGTCAGTGCAATAATTTTTGATGCAATATATTTTCCTTCAAGAAATAGTCTTCCGATAGTTAGAATATCCTGAGGGTTAACATACCAAATTACATCGCCTTTATTTATAGGATAAATTTTATTTATCTGAGTACTAATATTTCCTGTTGGATGCGGGCCTTCAAAATAATTTATTTGAACACCTTTTGAATTAGAAAAAACTTTAGAAACATTCTTTGCTTTATTAAGGTTCAAATGAATTTTGCCGTCAGTTAATTTAATCAAAGCATCAAGGCCTATTTGAAAAATATCGCCATTTCCATGAACCATCAAGTCGTAATCGGGAGCTAAAGGAGCTGTATCAAAAGCCGAGATAAAGATTGCCTTGGGATTGTCTTCAGGATTAGCTATAATAGAATAAGGCCTTTGACGAATCATTGGCCAAACTCCACTTTCCAATAATTTCTTTATGATTTCTTCACGCTTAAGATCATTAGGATTGCTTGTGCCAAAATCAATGTATGAAATTTCCTGATCAGCATCAATTTTAATTTCTTGCAAAACTCTTTTTGGGCCTCGGACTAATTCAGTGATCTTGCCACTAACAGGTGAAGTAAAAAATATATTATCCCTATATTTATCAAAAAATACCTTGGTTCCAGCCTTTACTTTATCGCCTTCTTTAACAAGTAATTTTGGAAATACAGCATTAAAATCCGTAGGTTTTAAGGCATTTTTTTTTGAATCAACACTTATTATAACTTTTTGAGGTTCTCCAAATAATTTTATATCAAGCCCTTTGTGTATTTTTATAGTTTCAGACATCTTATTAATCTAATAATAACTTAAAAAAAACACGCAATTTATAAAAAAAAACTCAATCATATTTTTTATAAAGTTATTTTTTAATTTCCTCTGAAAAAAAAATATTAATTTAGCACCCAACGATAAGTCGGAAATATGGAGTATAAAGGAGATATGGAAAATATTTGGAATAATAGGAATATCGGAAATAAAGGTAATAGAGTAAAAAGGGGAAATAGGGAAAAAGTCTCCCTTATACCATATTCCCCTTATACCATATTAATTTTCTGTCTGACTTTTTTTGTTTTGAACCATTCAGGTTTTGCCGGTAATAATAATTTGATTTTATCAAATGATCAAAGCAATCGGAGTCAGGGTGGGCATGAAGATAATATTGTTAAAAACGAAGATATTATTTATAAAGACAATATTAAAACGGTTTTATTATATAAAAACGGTTTTCAATTTTCACAACCCATAATAACTTTATCAAATGACGAAAAATTAAAACTTTCGTTCGATGACCTGATAGATGTTACTAAAAATTATAAATATACCCTGACCCATTGTGATGCTAACTGGAAAACATCCAATATTCAACAAAATGAATATATTGAAGGTTTTACAGAAGATTATATTGAAGATTATCAATTTTCATTTAATACGATAGTACCTTATATACATTATGAACTTATTTTTCCGACTCAATACTTAAAACCAATAGTTTCGGGAAATTACATTATTAAAGTATATCTTGATAATGATGATGATGAAAATGTTGCCTTTACAATGCGTTTCATGGTAGTGAACCCAAAAGTTGTGATTGAAGGTAATGTCATAAGAGCTGTTCATGCTAAGGATATGGATTATAAACAAGAAATTGATTTTTGGATAAACACGCAAGGACTTTATATTCCCGCACCTTACAAAGATTTGAAAGTAATATTAAGGCAAAACGGAAGGTGGGATAATCTAATTACCAATATTGAACCGAGAATAATAAATCGCGATCGACTTGATTATAATTATGATGGAAAAATAGTATTCAATGCCGGTAATGAATTTCGGCAATTTGATTTTAAAAGTCTGAGATACAATTCCGAAAGAATAAGAAAAATTGATCGTGAATATGATGGATATGATATTTTTCTTAGAGATGACATTAGTAGGCCCTATAAAATTTATATTTCCGAGAAAGATATTAATGGAAAGAAATTTATTAAAACCGAAGATGCCAACAATTCTGATATCGAAGCCGAGTATGCACGTGTTCACTTCTCGCTTCCTTTTCAGGCACCACTTTATGATGGGAATCTTTATGTTTTCGGAAGCCTGACAAACTGGAACTTTATTAAAGCTGGACTAATGAAATATAATTTTGATAATCATCATTATGAAACAACAATGCTTTTAAAACAAGGGTATTATGAATATGTATATATGTATCTTCAAGATGGCTCAAAAACCGGTGACGTAACTTTCATCGAAGGAAATCACTATGAAACTTCAAACGAGTATTCAATCTGTGTTTACTTTCGTCAATCCGGTACATTTTACGATAAATTGATCGCTGTTAAAGAAATTTCATTTCCTTAAAACAAAAAACTGATTTCTCAATAATGGAAAAAATATCAAATCATGGAAATTTACACTATATTAATAATCTTTAAATCAAACAATTAATTTTTGGTGTATTATTTGTAATTAATAAAATGTAATAAATAAAATTTATGAAGAAATTTATGAAACCAAATCCTATTCAAGAAATCTATTTAATATTTTTTATATTAATATTTGCTTTCCTGATTACATCTTGCAAAAAAAACAATAATTCAGGTAATGATGGTGAGTCAGAAAAACCGATGGATGAACTTGTTGTTGATTCGCAATTCAAATGGGAAACGGCAAAAAATATTGGCATAAAACTAATAACAAAGGATAATCAAAACGAAGCACTCCCAAATGCTATTGTAAAAGTTTATACTGATTTTCCCGAAGATGGTGGATTATTAATGTTAAAAGGTATGACCGATGAAAACGGGGAATTTCAATCAATAAGGCCAATACCTAAATATTTAAACGAAATAGTTATTGCTACCGAACAAATTGGACTGGTAGATTATATAAAAGTTCCTGTCGTGGATGAGGAAGTTGAATTTACTTTTGGAGGTAAGATTAATCTTGAGAAAGCAAGTGTTTCATTAATTCCAAAAAGCACAAATAGTTCAATTAAATTTTTAGGGACTTATGATAACCAAGGTGTTCCTGATTATTTAGAAGATGAAAACGATATTATCTCTGCAGATTTTTTACAAGATATTAACAATAGTCTTCCCGAAGGGCAACATGTTGCAAACATTCATCCCGATTATTTGTCGCCTGATTATGAGCATGATCTATTATTGGAATGTGGTGCCTCTGTTTGGGTTACATTTATTCACGAAGGAGCAGGATATAAAAATGTTCTTGGTTTTTATACATATGAATTAAATTCGCCTCCACAAACAACAGATGACATCGACACTTTAACTATAATATACCCAAATGTTTCATACCAGGGAAGTGGGGGTGGACTTCAATCGGGTAACAAAGTTAAAATTGGCGAATTCACTGATAACACAGGTATTGGTTGGGTGCTAATTGCTAATGGATGGAGTAATGGAACTGTTACTGACGGTTTAAATTATTATTATTCGGATAGAGAATTTAATCCAGAATCAAATCTTGAATTACAACAACATAGTGTGATTATTTACGATCCGGGACGTGAGCGTATGATACTTGGTTTTGAAGATATTCAAAGAGATAATCAGGGTGGCGATCCATACACTTGCGATCATGATTTTAATGACGCCATTTTCTTTATTACGGTTAATCCAAATCCATGTACAATCCTTGATTTTCCGGTAATTGATTATACAGGAAGTGATACTGACAGTGATGGCGTTTCCGATTATTTTGATGATTATCCCGAAAATACAAATTATGCTTTTAATAATTATTATCCATGCATTGTCGAATTCGGCACTTTGGCTTTTGAAGATTTATGGCCGGGGGTTGGTGATTACGATTTTAACGACCTAGTTTTAGATTACCAGTTTAATCAAATCACTAACGGTGTTAATCGTATTGCACATATTGACGCTAAGCTTGTTGTTGTTGCAACAGGTGCTTATTTTTTAAATGGATTTGGATTTCAGTTACCGATAGCTCCAACAGAAGTAACAAAT
The DNA here is from genome assembly GCA_016342645.1 of Bacteroidales bacterium. Classification (GTDB taxonomy): domain Bacteria; phylum Bacteroidota; class Bacteroidia; order Bacteroidales; family JAEINX01; genus JAEINX01. The sequence goes on from JAEINX010000095.1 coordinate 7,178, forward strand.
GTTAGCGGTTACGATTTACAGGAAAATTATATTACTTTGGATCCCTCAAATAATCTTGAAGCCGGTCAAAATAAAGCAACAATTATTGTTTATGATAATTCTTTTAATATTTTACCTGATCCGGGAGGCCCCGGAATTGGTGTAAATACTTCTCCTGAAAAACAATATGTTATTCCTGAAGATACCCTTAATATTTCTATAGATCTTGCAAATGTATTTACAAGCGAGGAATTAGGAAGCCCGCCATATAATCCTTTCCTGATTGTTAATGAAAATAGAGATTATGAGGTGCATTTGCCTAACTTTGCCCCAACCGATCTTGCCAACACTGATTTATTTGGAACCGGTGACGATGATAGCAATCCGGAAACAGGACGTTATTATAAAACATATTCAAATTTGCCATGGGCAATAAATATTTTTTATGCCTTTGATTATCCTATTGAGAAAGTTCAAGTAAATCAAGCTCACTTAAAATTTTCCGAATGGGCCGAATCGAACGGCGCTGTTAGAAATAATTGGTATTTGGATTTACCTGATTACCGAGATGATGATAAAATATATTCAAAGCCTGATCAATAGGCTTTGTGATTGGTGTAGTTTTTTGGTTAATAGGTTGTAGCCCGGGTGATTCCGGGCTTTTTTATTATTTCATGAGACTATGAACAAGTCGATACAATAAACAAAAATATTTTTCTCCTTTCTAAAATTATTTTCTTAATTTGTGAACCAAATTTGATAATGTTATTTCTTTTTAAAAATAAAATTCAAACGAAATGAAACATGAGATTCGAAATTTAGAAAAAGTTCATTTTGAATACTCATGACTAAATTTACAGTTTATAATTTCCAAAAATTAAATCTATGAAAAACAACAAACTTTTTCTTCCCATAATTTTAATACTTTTTAGTTTTTTACTTCCTATTTTTTTTCAATCCTGTAATTCTGTTGACAAACATGACTCAATTAAAATTGCAATTTCAAAAGCCAAACCTGAAGAATATTACGTACAATATGAAAATTGGTTAAAAGCAACCGATTCAACTATTGAATGTGTTGATATGTATCACATTAGATTAGATTCGGCTTTGATGATATTTGAAAACTGTGATGGACTACTACTTACCGGAGGGCCTGATGTTTTTCCCGGACGATATGATCAGGCTTTTGATACCTCACGTTGCGGAGAAATTGATTACAAACGGGATACTTTAGAATTCGCCCTTATTAAAAAAGCTCTTGAATTGAAAATGCCCATTTTGGGTGTTTGTCGGGGTGAGCAAATTTTGAATATTGCAATGGGTGGAAGTTTAATAGTTGATATTCCGACTGATTTCGATACAAGTATTATTCATCGTTGTGAAGATACTTATAATTGTGAACATGATATTATTGTTGTAAAAAATTCACTTTTAAATAAAATTTGTCAAACAGGTTTTTACTTTTCAAACAGCAATCATCATCAGGCTGTTAATGAACTTGCTGATTGTTTTGTGGCTTCAGCTTTCACACATGATAGCTTAATTGAAGCCATAGAATGGAAAAAGCCTGAAGGAAAATCTTTTTTGATAGCAGTGCAATGGCATCCAGAACGTTTAAGTTCCGATAATACATTGTCTTATCCGATTGCAGAACGGTTTTTAGAGGAAGCAAAAAAATATGGTGTTAATTGACTTTTATTGAGAAAAGAAAATAAAGACACGGATTTACGGATAAATTATTTCACGCAAAAAGGAAAATATGAAAACATACAAAAAAATCACAGCCCTCATAATCGAAGATGAAGAACCTGCAAGAGACTTACTTAAAGCGTATCTTGCAGATTATAATTATATTGAGCTTGTTGAAGAATGTGAGAATGGTTTCACGGGCATTAAAGCAATTAACGAAAATCAACCCGATTTGATTTTTCTTGACATACAAATGCCAAAACTTAACGGTTTTGAAATGCTCGAACTTTTAGACGAAACGCCCGAAATAATTTTCACAACAGCTTTCGATGAATTTGCCATCAAAGCTTTCGATATGAATGCTGTTGATTATCTTTTAAAACCTTTTTCTCGTGATCGTTTTAAGACTGCACTTGAAAAGGCTTTTTTAAGAATTAAAAACAAATCAAATTCAAAAAGTGAATTGGATGACCTTTTAAAACATGTTCAGAAAAATTCAAAAGAAATTGAAAATGTAATTGTTAAATCCAATCACAAAATTCATATTATCCCTGTTGACGAAATATTAAATATTGAAGCTGAAGATGATTATGTAATGATCTATACCGAAGAAGGTAAATATTTAAAGCATCAAACTATGAAATACTTTGAAGAACATTTACCCTCCTCAAAGTTTATACGAATCCATCGCTCGAATATTATTCGCCTTTCTGCAGTTAGTCAGATTCAACATTATGCTAAAGAAAATTATATCGTAATTTTGAAAAATGATTTACAAGTTAAGGTGAGTAAAAGCAGAATTAAAGAGTTGCGAAAAGAGTTTGATTTTTAATAAAAGGAAATAATGGAATTATGAGAAATATAGGAAATAGAAGAAATATGGGAAATAAAGGAAATATTGGAAATACTACTTCTCTCCAATACTTATTACAATTAATTACAACAAATTTCAATAAATTACTGCCAATTACAATTATTTTTTTTGTAATAATTACCTCTTGCACAAGGGAAAATAATAAACCCGGTGAAACTCTTATTCAGCTTTCTTATGAAGAAGATATTACACCAAGCTATTACGAAATAATTGAAATGTATAAAAAACTTGCCAAGCATTACCCACAAGCGAAATTGCTTGAATACGGTAAAACAGATGCAGGAAAGCCATTACATCTTTTTGTAATATCATCGAATAAAGATTTCGATCCGGTTTCAATCAGAAAAGACAATAAAATAATTGTATTAATTAACAATGGAATTCATCCCGGCGAACCTTGTGGCATTGATGCAAGTTTGCAATTTGCCGATGACATTTTACGAAACAAAAACGGCATGGCAAAATATCTTGAAAACACAGTAATTTGTATAATTCCGGTCTATAATGTTGGCGGATGTCTGAACAGAAGTGCTTGGCATCGAACCGGACAAACTTCACCCAAGGAATGCGGCTACCGCGGAAATGCAAAAAATCTTGACCTGAACCGTGATTTCGTGAAAATGGATACCGAAAACGCCAAAGCTTTTGCTACAATTTTTCGTAAATGGAAACCTGATGTTTTCCTCGACACACACACAACAAACGGCTCGGAACATCAATACACGATTACATTAATTCCTGTTCAGCCCGATTATTACCCAAAAGTACTCGGCAATTTTTTTAGAAACGAAATGGTTCCTGCATTGTACGAAAAAATGGCGGAGGGTGATTATGAAATGATACCTTATGTTTCCTATCGCAACAGATCGGTTAAAAAGGGGATTTATCTTGATGTTCAAACTCCAAGATTTTCAACAGGTTATGCTTCACTTTTTAATACTCTCGGTTTTATGACTGAAAATCATGTTTATAAAGATTTCCCCGATAGAGTAAAATCAGCCTATAATTTTATTAAAGCATTAGTGGAATTTACTTCAGAAAACGGTGATGAAATTTCAGAGAAACGAAAACTTGCCAATCGGGAACTCTTAACTCAATCTGAATTTGCTCTTGATTTTACAGTTGATACAAACAGATTTGATACAATAATTTTCAAAGGGTATGAAGCCGAAATAGGTACTAGTCCCGTTACAGGATTAGAAAGGTTCGGTTTTAATAAAAACAAAGCTTTCGAAACCAAAATTCCGTTTTATCAATATTATTACCCAACAAAAATTATTAAAAAACCTGAAATGTATATTATTCCACAAGCATGGTCGGAGGTTATTGATAGAATAAAAATCAATAGTATTGAAATGTTTCCTTTAAAAAAGGATACTATTTTGGAAGTTGAAGTTTATTATTTTGATGATCATGAGAATTCTGTGAGAGCGTATAATGGGCATCATTTGCATCGAAATATCAAGTTGCATCCCGAAATGCAAAAAGTTCAATTTTTTGAAGGAGATTATGTTATTCTATTAAATCAGGAAGGCAATAAATATATTGTTGAACTACTTGAACCCGAAAGCCATGATTCGTTTTTCAGGTGGAACTTTTTTGATCCTTGTTTGGAGAGCCGTGAGTATTTCTCTTCTTATGGATTTGAGGAAAATGCTTTAAAATACCTTGATGAACACCCCAAATTCAAAGCCGAATTTGAGAAAAAGAAAAAAGAAGACAAAGAATTCGCTTCAAATCATCGGGCTCAACTTGGTTATATTTATTATAATACCGAATGGGCTGATAAAAGGCATAATAGATATCCGGTGGCAAGGATTAATAAGAAGATGAAATTGCCATTGGGAAAATGAGTTATTTTGTAACAATATTTTAACATTTTTTTTTCGTGAACCTAATTTCTAATTTTCTATTATTGCAACAAAGTCAAAAAATTAAATCTTGATTTATGGAGAATGTTTATTTAATTATGGTCATTGTACTTTTTTTTCTGGCAATTTCAGATCTGATTGTCGGAGTAAGTAATGATGCCGTAAATTTTTTAAATTCTGCAATAGGGTCAAAAGCTGCTCCTTTTAAAGTAATTATGACAATTGCTGCATTAGGGATTCTGGTTGGAGCAACTTTTTCGAGTGGCATGATGGAAGTTGCAAGAAAAGGGATTTTTCATCCCGAACATTTCTTTTTCTCCGAAATAATGATAATTTTTCTTGCGGTAATGATAACAGACGTTATTTTACTGGATATGTTTAATACTTTTGGTTTACCAACTTCTACTACGGTTTCAATTGTTTTTGAGCTTCTTGGGGCAGCAGTTGGTATTTCAATAATCAAAGTATCAAATTTACCTGAAGGCTCCGATTTGTCAATGGGTGAGTTAATTAATTCAGGAAATGCATTATTAATAATTGCCGGAATATTGTTATCAGTCGTAGTAGCATTTTCGGCAGGAGCTATAATACAATATATTTCAAGGTTAATTTTTTCATTCGATTATAAGAAAAATTTAAAACGTTTTGGAGCTATTTGGGGTGGAATTGCTATTTCGGCAATAACTTATTTCATTTTAATTAAAGGAGCAAAAGGTGCTTCGTTCATGGATGTAGAAACTATAACCCTTATTAAAGAAAACACTTGGTTGATTCTTGGAATAAGTTTCTTTTCATGGACAATTTTGTTACAAGTTTTATCGTGGCTTGTAAAGTTGAATATTTTAAAAATGATAGTTCTCGTAGGTACATTTGCGCTGGCAATGGCCTTTGCTGGAAACGACCTTGTTAACTTTATTGGAGTTCCTCTGGCCGGCTATGAATCATTTAAAAATTTCTTGGCAAACCCTGAAGCCGATCCTAATTTATTGTCAATGGCAGTTCTTGCCGGAAAAGTCAAAACACCTACTTTTTTCCTGCTTATTGCCGGATTGATAATGGTAATAACCTTGTGGTTTTCAAAAAAATCAAGAAATGTTGTAAAAACTACCCTCGACCTAAGCCGCCAGGATGAAGGTAGTGAACGTTTTGGTTCATCATTTTTGTCTCGATCATTAGTGCGCAGTTCAATTAATTTCAGTAAAATATTTAAATTTATTGTACCAAAAAGTATTAAGAGTTTTGTTGCAAAACAATTTGATCAATCAGTGCTTAAAAAGGAACAAAGTGATAAAGATGCTCCTTCATTTGATCTGATCCGTGCTTCGGTAACCTTGGTCGTTGCAAGTATGCTAATTGCTTTTGGAACTTCTTTAAAACTCCCATTATCTACTACATACGTAACTTTCATGGTTGCAATGGGAACATCATTATCAGATAAGGCATGGGGTAGAGAAAGTGCGGTTTATCGAATTACGGGAGTTTTGTCCGTCATAGGAGGATGGTTTTTTACGGCTTTTTCAGCATTCACACTTGCTTTTATAATGGCATTATTATTCTACTGGGGTGGAATTTATGCAATTGGCAGTTTAGTAATTATTGCTTTATTTATTGTGATTCATTCATATACTATCCATAAAAAAAGAGAAAAAACAAGTAATGAAGTTTCTAATGATATTGGAGATGAAGTTAACGGAGAAAACATTTTATTCAAGTGTTCAAACACAGTAACTAAAACTTTAAATACTGTAAATAATATTCTAATTAATACTATTTCTGGCCTTTCAAGAGAAGACTTGAAACTACTTCGAAACTCTTCTAAGGACATCAAAAACCTTAATAAGAAGGTTAAGTACATGAAAGATACTATCAATAAAACAATAATTGGTTTGCAAGAAGATTCAATAGAAACAGGCCATTATTACGTTCAAGTTCTTGATTATTTGCGTGAAATAGCACATGATGTAACTTTTATTACAATACCCGTATTTAAACATATTGATAATAATCACAAAGGGTTAATTCCCTCTCAATTAGAGGAATTAAACAATATTATTAGTGAAATAAGTAAATTTTTCAAAATAATTGAAAGAACAATAGCTGAAAACAATTATTCGAATGTGGATAGAAATATTGAGTTACAGCATAAAGTATTAAGCACTTTGGATGTTTATCGAAAAAATCAAATTAAAAGAATTAAAAGGGAGGAAGTAGGTACAAAAAACAGTATGTTGTACTTCAATATAATTAATGAAATAAAGAATTTATTATTGCATACTATCAATTTATTAAAAGCTCAAAGAGATTTTGTAAAATATAATAGTTCTGAAAATAATAACGATTGATTTGTTAAAAATAATTTCTGGGGGACAAACAGGTGTTGACAGAGCAGCTCTTGATTTTGCATTAAAAAATGGAGTGAATTGTGGAGGATGGTGTCCGTTGGGACGCAAAGCCGAAGACGGAATAATTTCAGAAAAATATCCACTTTTAGAAACTAAAAGCTCGAAATATTCTGAAAGAACCAAACTGAATGTTAAAAACAGTGATGGAACTCTGTTAATTTTTGATAAAATACTTGATAAAGGCTCAATTCTTACTAAAAACATGGCTGATGAATATCATAAATCTATATTTCTTTATGATCTATCAGCTAACATTGAAAGCTCAGAAATTAAAAAATGGATGCACTCAAATAAAATTAATGTATTAAATATTGCCGGCCCTCGCGAAAGCAATTCCATTGGAATATACTTGAAAACTTATAAGTTGTTAAGCGAAATTTTTATCCTTAAAAAAGACTAAAGCTTTTGGGTTTTTAATTCTTTGAGAAATATTTTTTAGCAAGAATTATCAATCATAATCCTAATCCGATATCTTTTTACAAATAACAATCCGGCTTTTGATTTTTATCAAACTTCTTTTTTATAATTTTGTATTTTACGAAATTGTAAAGAAATAATGAAAATACAAATGGTGAAATCATTTGATTAAAAAGTGAAACATGATACCAATTCTGAAATTAATTAGAGTACCAAATTTGTTAATCGGAGTCTTATCGCTTTTGCTTTTAAGGCTTTGTATAATCTTACCTGTTTTTGAGAAAAGCAATTTATCGCTTCAGATTAATACTTTCAATTTTGTGATGTTTGTTTTGATGTCTGTACTTACAGCCGCATCAGGTTATATTATTAACGATTATTACGATATTGAATCGGATAGAATTAACAAACCTCAGAAAAACATTATCGGTTCAAAAATTCCTGTAATGACAGCTTTGTTCACATACTTTTCATTTATAATTATTTCTATTGCAATTGGTATTTATTTATCATTAATTGCCGGTGAAATAAAACTTGGAATAATAAATGTTTTGGCAATTCTTATGCTTTGGCATTATTCGTATAGAACAAAACATAAACTTCTTATTGGAAATATCATAGTTGCTTTAATTTCTTCATTTTATGCCGTTATTTATTTTTGGCTGTTTGAGTTTTTCATGCTAAAATCAAACCCGATTGAATTTCCTGATGCTATAAAAGCTTTTGAACTCTTGAATCCTATTGTTTGGAGCTATTTCGGTTTTGCATTTTTTATTTCAGTCATTCGTGAAATCATTAAAGATGTTGAAGATGTTGAAGGTGATAGAAAATATGGGAGTCGTACAATGCCAATAATTTTTGGATTTCGTAAAATAAAAATCACTCTTTTAATTTTAATAATTATTTGTATTGCTTTACTTGCTTTGGCACAGTATTTTTTGATTTCAAATTCATTTCAAAAAGTATTTTGGTATGTTGCAATAGTTGTTCAGCCATTACTGATTTACTTATCCTATATGCTTATAAAGTCAAAAAAACATACTGATTTTCAGTTTTTAGGAAATACTGCCAAAATAATTATGTTGGCAGGAATATTATCAATGCAATTATTTTGTATCAGTTTTTAATCCAGAAACTCAATAGAAATTTAATTAACAAAATTAGTTTTCATGAATGAGAATAAATAAGATAGACAATTATAAAATCATACTGGCATCTAAATCGCCGAGGAGGCAAGCTTTGCTCAAAGAATTATTTTCAATGAATGAAAATATTTCAATAGAAATAAAAACAAAGGAAATAGTAGAAAATTATCCAAAAAATCTTAAAGGTGAAGAAATTGCATTATTTCTATCAAAACAAAAAGCCGATGGCTTTTCTTATGATGAAATAGGGGAAAACACAATTCTGATCACTGCCGACACTATTGTTTATCTTGATAATTTGGTTTTAAACAAACCCAAAGATTTTGATGATGCCTTTGAAACACTTAAATTATTATCAGGTAAAAAGCATGAGGTGATCACAGCAGTTTTTTTGAAATCAAGAGAAAAATTGAAATCATTTGCTGTTACTACTAATGTTTTTTTTAAAGAGCTTTCCGATGAAGAAATCACTTTTTATGTAAAACATTATAAACCTTACGATAAAGCCGGTGCTTACGGAATTCAGGAATGGATCGGATATATTGGGATTGAAAAAATAGAAGGCTCTTTTTATAATGTTATGGGGCTTCCGGTTCAGGCTCTTTATGAAGAATTGAACATGTTTTAAAAAACGAAAAGCAAAACCATTTATATTCTTTTGTTTATTATTCTTCGTCAACCGACCAACTATAAACTAATGAAGCATCGCCACTAAAATCTTTATACCGGTCAATTTCTATTTGTTCTTCAAATTCAGGCCCAAATCTTTCAAAAGCACTCAAAAATCCAAAATCTCTATCAGGAATTTTTGAGAGAAGGTTACCAATCATTGGGACAGCCTTCTTAGCTATTACCAACCATGGAACAGTTGTTGTTCCTGCAATATCTGTTATGATTCCGAATGCATCTCCCCCAATTCCTTTTTCAACATCTCTTAAAATACTTCCTAAATCTCGTGTTGATTTTCTTGTGTGGCGAAGATAGATATGTACATTTAATTCCCTGTCTTTGGTTAATTCACGGCTTAAAACAAAAAGTCCTTCCGAGCCTTCATCATCGGTATCGAATTGAAAGCAATTGTCGTGTCGGGGGCTTATTTTTATAGGTTCGTGTGGAAGAGTTGCAATTATCATTTTATTGTCATCGTTTGGATGCTCGGCAACTATAATAAATACAGCTTCCATCTTTTTTTTGGTCGATGAATTTGAATTTCATCAATTTCAAGTCTTACTCTTGTCATGATTTTAATTTTTAAAAATAAAAATGTCTGCAACTAATAAACGTAACATCAATTCAATTTATTGCAAATCAATATTTCTTGAATCAACGATCTTATCCGGCCCTTTTTTTTAACTTGATGGATTTTTTGGAATGGGTTCAATATTCTAGTCAAGGCTTGACATAAAAAAGTCAAGCCTTGAATTGCGGATTTTAGGTAAAATAAAAAACAAATATCTTAAAGAATTATAAAAAAGATAATTGTAGTTTTGCACGGAAAATTTATTAATGAATATGAGTAAAGCAAAAATATTAATTACTAATGATGATGGCATCAAAGCACCCGGATTAAGTGTTTTGATTGAAATTATGAAAGAATTAGGTGATGTGACTGTTGTTGCTTCCGAAAATTCGATGTCGGGGATGGGGCATGCAGTTACAATTTCTTCTCCCTTAAGGCTGGAGCAAGTGCATACAAACAATGGATACGAAGAATATAAATGCAA
>JAEINX010000096.1 GCA_016342645.1 Bacteroidales bacterium
AGATTGTTTTGAAATTATTTGTTCTACTAAAGTAGTTCTTTTTTTCTTTCCAGACCCTCAAAATAAATTTTAGCCTTGAAAACATTCAATGACTGATTGAACACTAAGTCCAAAGGTCTGAATTTTAAAAGATAGACTTCAACTGTTCCAAAAACATTAAAGCAAATTTAGGTTTTAAAATTATTGTAAAAACAACTCCAAAAATCGCCCCCCAGAAATGTGCACTATGGCCGATATTATCATTTGCACGTTTGGTCATATAGGCAGAGTATATTAAATATAATATCCCGAAAATTGCCGAAGGAATACCGATCGGGATAAAGAAAAGAAATAACTTTCCACCGGGATAAAGAATTATACTTGAAAAAACTATTGCGGAAACTGCACCAGAAGCACCCACAGCATTATAATAAATATTATCTTTATTCTTATTAAAATCAACAAGTGTCGAAAAAAGTATCCCACCAATATATAAAAGCAGGAAATAAATAATTGCTTTTCCCCCGAAATAGAATTTAAATAATGTTAAAACAATTTCACCAAAAGAATACAAAACGTACATATTCACAAACAAATGAATATAATCGGCATGTACCAATGAGTATGAAAAAAATCTATACCACTCTTTATTATGCTTGATAAAATATGCGTTAAAACGCAATTTATCCATTATCAATGGATTATTTAAAGCAATTATAGAAATGATAGCTGTAAGTATGATTATTAGAATTACCATTGGCTTGAAAACATTTAATTATTTGTGTGCATTAATAGTTTGAAATCTTAGTTTATTTTTTCAAGGTTTGGTGTGATCTATTTCTGATCCCAATACACTATGGGGAACTAAAAAAACTATCAGTAATAAAATAGCTGCCACTATTACCCATGTGCGTCTTTCTTTGTTTTTAAGTATAGAAAAGAAAGCAACAAGCCAAAATATAAATGCCACAATGGTTTTATTATCAGTCAAATCATGCCCGAAAGGCCAACCTGCCCAATAATCACCAAATGCAGCCTTTTGCACTAATGGCCCGAAAAACAATCCCCCGAGAAACAGAAGAATAATTGTAAAATAGGTGTAAACATAGGTTCTTTTTCCTTTAAATAAAGCCTCAAGCCCGGTTCGGGTTGAAAAGACCATGGCTAAGAAAATAAAAATAATATGAGGAATCAATATTCCACGTGAGACAAAACCTTTAAAGCGAATTATCACGGGATTTTCAGTTAAAGCAAATTCTTGATTTTTATTTTTTAAAACAATTAAGTATTCTACTTTACCGGCCGGAGGTTGGTTTGGGATAAAAGCATGCAATTCGTTTTCATTACGAAACATTGGAGTTTCTGTCCAATTGTCATAACTTTTATATCTTTTATAACTTATGAAACCCGATACATTGTCAGGCACTTTAATAATTACATCGGCATCTTCGGAACCTTCAAAAGTCGTTAATAATTTGAATTTTACTTTTGTATCTTCAATATTTACTGAACCTCTAACAGGTGTTGTAGGCCCGGTTATTCTCTGGTAATATGCGATTGAGATTGTAAAAATGAAAGAAAATACCCATAACCACACTGATTTTGTTTTAGATACTGCCATTATTATTTTTTATTTTTTAATTCTCAACTGCTTCATAAAAAAGTTTATGAATATTAGTACGAATATTTTCATCAACAATTTTCCAATTTGATGCATCAGGGCAAACTCTGTTCGACAAAAATACATAAATTAAATTATTTTCCGGATCGGCCCAAACATAAGTTCCGGTGAATCCGGAATGGCCAAAGCTGCGATCTGAAACTGCCTCGCAGGTCGGGCCTTCTTCATCACAAACTTGCAGTGGTTTATCAAATCCTATCCCACGGCGATTGTCATTTAAAGGAAATTGAATTTTTGTAAATTCCGAAACCAAAGCCGAGTCAATATAATTAACTCCCGAATAGTTACCATTTTGCAAAAGCATTTGCATAATAATTGCAAGATCGGAAGCATTTGAAAAAAGTCCGGCATGGCCGCAAACTCCTCCCAACATAGCAGCACCCGGATCGTGCACATCGCCTTGCAGAAGCTGCATTCTAAAAACAGTATCATTTTCGGTTGGAACAATATCGCTCAGTTCAAAGTTTTTGCGAGGGAAAAAACCAAGCTTAGATAAACCGAGTGAGTTGTAAAAGTTATCCTGAAGATATAGTTCAAAAGGCCTGTTTGTTGTGTTTTCCAAAACCTGCATTAAAAGATAAAATCCCAGATCGCTATATTTATATTCATCACAATCACGCAAGGGGGAAATTAAAATTGAATCAAAAACATTAAATATATAATATTTTTTTATATAAAGGTTTTCAGCCACTCTTATTGGAAATTCTTCGGTGATGTTATGTTTATATATTTCAGGGTCGGGGCCGCTTTGCAGGATTGTACTCTTAAAATATGGTATCCAAGCCTGAAACCTCGCCTGATGAGCCATTAATTCACGCAAAATAATATCTTCCTTATTTGTATTCAAAAGATAGGGAACATATTTCGAAACTTTCTGATCAATATCAATAACATTATCATCAACAAGTTTCATCATTGCAATTGTCGTGGCTGCTATTTTTGTAATTGAGGCAAGGTCGTAAACATCCGAATTTTCAACAGCATTTTTCTCATCATAAGTAAAATAACCAAATGATTTATTATAAAAAACTTTTCCATCTTTTGCGGCTAAAATCTGGCAACCGGGATATGCCCCAATTTCAATCCCATAATTTGCAGTGGAATCAATCTTTTCTAAAGCAGTTTTTGAAATATGAAGTTCTTCGGGAGCAGTGTATTTCAAACGAGTGGGTATAGTTTCGATTCCTAAATTTAATGGAAATTCATCGGAAACCGTAACCGGCAATTTACCCTTTGCTCCTACCCCACCAAATATTATTTGTGCCGAAACATCCATAGAGATTTCATTATCCTGATAAGAAACAAGAATAGCATCAATGTTTTCAGTGTCCTCAAAATAGGCAAGAGAATAAGCACTTGCAAAAAGATCGAGAATAACCTTGTTTTGATTTTTTAAAGAGTCAATAAAATCAATACTCTTTTGGGCAATCCCAAATTTCCTTGATGGAAAAATGCTTGTGTTGTGCATTCCGACTATAACCAAATTATAATCAGAAAGCTTTGATAGTAAAGAAAATATATCTGCATCATTTGGTTCCTTCGGCATGGTGAAATTATCGATTTTGGCATAATTATTCATCATTTTCTGAAAACCATTTTCGACATCACACCCAATTGAAACAGAAGCAACTTTCAATGTATCAAGTTTTTGTAAAGGTATTAATGAGTTTTCATTTTTTACTAATGTAATTGCTTCCTCATATAACTTCTGATTTAAATATTTTGCTTCTGAATTATTAATATCCTCATAAATATTCTCAATAACAACATCCTGATATTTGTTAAGTCCGAGCTTTTCTTTATATTCCAATATCTTACGACATCGTTTATCAATATCAAGAATAGAAATTTTTCCTTTGGCAACCGCTCTTTTAATTTTTGAAATAGCTTTCGGTACATCAACAGGCAATAATAAAATATCATTTCCCGCCTGAAAAGCTTTAACTTCAATATTTCCTGGTCTATGATATTTTGTTACGCCTTTCATATCGAGTGCATCGGTAACTACAATTCCGTCAAAATTCAGTTTTTCTTTAAGTAATTTTGTTACTACATTATGTGAAAGTGTTGTAGCTGTATTTTTTTTCTTTTCATAAGCCGGAAAATAAAGATGAGCAACCATTATCCCACCCAATCCATTTTCAATTAGCTTTTTAAAGGGGTAAAGTTCGAGGGAATCCACTCTTTCTTTAGAATGCGAAACTATGGGCAAAGTATAATGAGAATCGGAATCTGTATCGCCATGTCCCGGAAAATGCTTAGCTGTAGCCAAAATTCCGTTTTGCTGTAGTCCGTTCATGTATGCAATCCCTTTTTGTGCCACCCTAATTTTATCCTCGCCAAATGAACGGCAACCGATAACAGGATTAGCAATATTGCTGTTAATGTCAATCACGGGAGCAAAATTTGCCTGAATACCCAATCGTTTACATTGTTTTGCTATTTCGCAACCCATTTCAAAAATCAAGCTATCATTTTGAATTGCACCAAGAGTCATTTGATATGGAAATGAAATTGCGTTACTCAAACGCATTCCTAAACCCCATTCGGCATCAATCGAAATTAATAATGGAGTTTTCGATAATCCCTGCCAATAATTGGTAAGTTTTGCCTGAGTCAGCGGATCACCACCAAAAAAAGTCAAACCGCCGATATTGTATTTTTCAACCAATTCTGTTATTAACTCATTACGATCGTAGCTTTTATCGTAATTTGCCCTGACAACCAAAAGTTGCGCAATTTTTTCATCTAATGTCAGAGAATTATAAACCGAATCGGCCCAGCGATATTTAATAATTGATAATGAATCTGAATCATTGTTTACAGTATCTCGGCTATAGGTTTTTATATTAAAAAAAGGAAGTAAAAAAAATATAAGAATTATTTTCAGAAATGATCTTTCCATAATTTTAAGAAAATTAATATTAAAAGGCCGTAAAATTAAACAATTAAGATTAAGAATAATTAAATATTTTCAAATATTTACAAACAAAAATAGTAATTGAATGGAGAAAATTTATAAACAAGAAATAAAGAAATATTTTTCAATATCAGGGAATTTTTTCAAATTTAACTTTTCTTTGAAGATTCATTCTTTGCTCGAAGTTATTTGCAGGAATAAAAATCTTAAATACTAAATCCTCATACATTGTTGCATATTCAATATCTTTATCTTCATAAGAAACATAAACATCTCCCCAAAAGCATGAACGACCGTTTATTTTCATTGCTTCAGTGTCCGAGTCAACCGGATTATACATTCCCTGATAATGAATTAATGCACAAATTTCATCATTCCTTTCTGAAATCCCTGTCCAACATAAACTTAATTCTCTTGTATTAAAATTCACATAATTTTCAAAATCAGCTTTTTGATTTTTAAAAAAATCAGGATACAAAACTTTATTAAATTTAAGGCTGTCAAAAAACATTAAGCCGTATGTTTCAATACCGACTGCATCCTGAACGAACCATCTTATCAAATCAAGATTTTGTTGAGGAAAATTTTTATAAAATTCTTCTTTGGTAAAATTATCTCCTTCGATTTTATATGTCAAGTTATCTAATTCAGGCAAAGCATTAACCTTCGCAATAGTGTCTTTGAACTCGGTCATTTCAACATCATTCCAGATTACATAATCATTTTCCAATCCTTTTGTATATTTAGCTTGAACACTATAATGATTAAATAAATTGCCATCAAGGTCTCTATTTTTCCATTCAATTGTAACCAAATATTTTTGTTGTTTTTCTGATGATTTGAATTTCTTTGGTAGCTCTTTAAAATGCTTTTTAAGGCCTTGAGCATTTAAATTAACTGATAAAAGAAAACTTATCATGAGAAAAAAAATAATATTTCCATTCCTTTTATTCATCTTATTTTCGATTTATGTTAATAATTTTTTTTTCCTTAAAAAAAGTCTTACTTATTCTGCTTCAATCCTTCCCATCGTTCCTGAAATAATTTTCATTTGAAAAGTTTTCGCAGGTGGTACATTTTTTTCAAAACTTCTGTAATAAATCAATTGCAATATGGTCGATCCGGCTGCAATTGTTTGAAATTTAAAGGTGTATTTTCCACCGGCTCCTATGGCATCTGAAATTGCTTGATAATCGGCTTTGCCAATTTGCTTGATAATTGTTGAGTCATAGGAAAGTATATCCCAAATATATCCTGTTGTCGGATTTCCATCAAGTTCGATTTCAAAAGGGTCGTCAATACCCAATTCAATAGTCCGCCCATCATCCTCAACCGTATAAGGGCCTGAACATGAATAAAATGATAATGAAAAAATCAAGGCAAGAAATAATACTATTAGTTTTTGTCTCATATGTAAAGAGTTTTAATGATTATTTTTGTTCTACAAAAATATGTATTTTCAATTTCTCAAACAAAAAAAAATTATTTTTGCCTAAAAAACTTATGCTTAAAATATCAGAATTAAAAAATATTGCTACACAGGTTAGGCGTGACATAATCAGAATGGTAAATGGAGCAAAATCAGGTCATCCGGGCGGCTCACTCGGTTGTGCCGATTTTTTAACAGCTTTATATTTCAATATTATGGATTATGATGCGAAGAATTTTTCAATGAATGGCGAAAATGAAGATTTATTTTTTTTATCAAACGGACATATTTCACCGGCATTTTACAGCATTTTAGCTCGTGCCGGTTTCTTCGAAATTTCTGAACTTGCAAGTTTTCGTAAAATCAATACCCGATTACAAGGCCATCCATGCACTCACGACGGATTGCCCGGGATAAGAATAGCTTCAGGTTCACTCGGACAGGGATTGTCGGTTGCAATTGGTGCTGCCCTTTCCAAAAAGCTTAATAATGACAATCATATTGTTTACAGCTTACACGGTGATGGTGAGCTTGAAGAAGGGCAGATTTGGGAAGCAGCTATGTTTGCCGCTGCAAAAAAAGTTGATAATATAATCTCTACAGTTGATTATAACGGACAACAAATTGATGGAACCGTTAAAGATGTTCTTGATCTTGGCGACCTGAAAGCAAAATGGGAAGCTTTTGGTTGGATAGTCCTTGAAACTAATGGAAATAATATTTCAGAAGTAATTGAAACCTTGAAAATTGCAAAAGAAAAAACCGTCAAGAAAAAACCTGTTGTGATTTTAATGAAAACCGAAATGGGTTTTGGTGTTGATTTTATGCAAGGTACGAATAAATGGCATGGGAATCCTCCTAACGACGAGCAAACCAAAATTGCTCTTAGTCAACTTCAAGAAACTATCGGGGACTATTAGGCAATGATAGAATGAGAAAATGATTAAATGAGAGAATGGGAAAATGATTGAATGATAAAAATTCATATAATCAGATATTAAAGAATAGAAAAAAATTAAGGAAAACAGAAAAACGATGGCAAATAAAAAAATATCATCATTAGAAAAATATTGTTTTAAAGAATTAAAAGATACGCGTTCAGGATTTGGTGAAGCTTTGTATGAGCTTGGAAAACAAAATCCCAAAGTCGTTGCTCTTTGTGCAGATTTAATAGGTTCGTTAAAAATGAATGCTTTTGCAAATGAATTTCCAGATCGGTTTTTTCAGGTTGGAATTGCTGAGGCAAATATGATGTCGATAGCAGCCGGACTAACAATAGGAGGAAAAATTCCGTTTACGGGAACTTTTGCCAACTTTTCCACTGCAAGGGTTTATGACCAGGTACGACAGTCGATAGCATATTCTGATAAAAATGTAAAAATTTGTGCCTCGCATTCAGGAATCACTTTAGGTGAAGACGGTGCAACTCATCAAAGTCTCGAAGACATTGGTTTGATGAGGATATTGCCAAACATGACCGTAATTAATACCTGTGATTTTAATCAAACTAAAGCAGCTACCAAAGCAATTGCAGAATGTATAGGGCCGGTTTATTTACGCTTTGGAAGGCCAAAAGTACCAAATTTTACTCCTGAAAATCAAAATTTTGAAATCGGAAAGGGAATTCTTCTAAACCATGGAACAGATGTTACGATAGTTTCAACGGGGCATTTAGTTTGGCCTTCGATTGAAGCAGGTAGAATTCTTGAATCAAAAGGAATTAGTGCTGAAATTATAAATATTCATACCATTAAACCATTAGATGAAAAAATTATCCTCGAATCGGTTTCAAAAACAAAATGTGTGGTAACTGCCGAAGAACATCAAATGAATGGAGGCTTAGGCGATAGTATCGCCCAACTTTTATCACGTAAAATGCCTACTCCCCTCGAAATGATTGCTATTGACGATAAATTTGGAGAAAGCGGCAAACCCGAAGAACTTATGACAAAATATGGTTTAGATACTCCAAATATTGTAAAAGCAGTTGAAAAAGTAATATTCAGAAAATAATGCGAATTGTTTTGGTAGGATATATGGGAAGTGGTAAATCAACTGCCGGTAAGAAACTTGCTTCCCACATCGGGTTTTCATTTCTTGATATAGACCACTTTATTGAGGAAAAATATAAAATCAGTATTCACGACTTTTTTAAAAAATATGGAGAAGATGTTTTTAGGAAAATTGAATCTGATGTTTTAAAAAACACTTTAATTGAAGATAATATAGTTATTTCAACAGGAGGAGGAACTCCCTGTTTTAAAGACAATATGAATTTGATTAACAAAAACAGTTATTCTGTTTATATTAAAATGAATATTAGCTCGATTGAGAACCGGCTGATAAATTCGAAAAAATCAAGGCCTTTATTGAAAGAAATTTCTCAAGAAAATTTGAATTCGTTTATTGAAAAACAACTTCTCGAACGTGAAAAATATTATAATCAGGCCCATTTGATTGTTAAAGGAGAAAATCTTGATCTGAATTACATAATAGAATCCTTCGAGAATTTTAGAAAACGCGTTGATAATCTATAAATTATCAACGCATTTCCCATCTCTTATGCATCACTTTACTAATTCAGAAAACTCTTTCCCAGGTTTAAATTTAACAACCTTTTTAGCAGGAATAATAATTTTTTCCATAGTTTTGGGATTAATTCCATTTCGTTCTCCTCGCTCAGCAGTCGAAAAAGTACCAAAACCAACCAAAACTGTTTTTTCACCTTCTTGAAGTGATTTTTTAATAGAACAAATTGTTGCATCCAATGCTTTTGTTGCCTGATCTTTATTGATCTGGGCTTCCAGGGCAATTGCCTTTACTAATTCTGCTTTATTCATTTTTTTTAGATTTAGTGATTAATAAATGAGTTAAATATTTTTAACAAATATAATGTATTCTGATAAAGAACCACATGAAAATATCTTAAAATTGTAAAAATGTTAATAAAATCGTGATTTTGTTGAAAAAAAAATCTATATTGAATAGTTTTTCTAATCCACCTTCCAGTTTTCAGGCACTGTGAAACCTCGTAAAAAATCGAAAACGTTCATTTTCTTTTTTCCGGCCAATTGCAATTCAATTATATTAACAAACCCATCATTAACCGCAATTTTTAAAAAACTTTTATTATCAGATAAAATTGTACCGGAAAGAAATTTATGATTCTTCTCTTCAACAGAAACTTTAAATATTTTAAAAATTATCTTTTTATTATCTATTGATACGAATTCGGAAAATGCAGCCGGATAAGGACATAATCCTCTAACAAGGTTATAAATTTTCAAGCAATCATTATTCCAATTAATCTTACAATCGGTTTTATGAATTTTTGGAGCAGGTTTTATTTCTATTTCACTTGACAACAGCATATTTTGCTTTGTAGGTTTCACATTCCCTTCTTGGATGGCTTTTGTTGTTTTTAAAACTAATTCAGCTCCTTTAATCATCATTTCATCATGTAACTCACCGAGAGTTTCATCGGGGCTAATCAAAATCTTTTCATTGAAAATAATTTCTCCGGTATCAATCAGTTTATCCAAAAAAAATGTTGTTAAACCGCTTTCTGTTTCCCCGTTGATAATTGCCCAATTCATGGGGGCAGCACCTCTGTACTGCGGTAGTAATGAGGCATGAAGATTAAAAGTACCAAACCTTGGCATTTTCCATACTATTTCCGGTAACATCCTGAATGCAACAACAATTTGTAAATCCGCATTAAAGTTTTTCAATTTTTGAATAAAATCGGGGTCTTTTAAATTTTGGGGTTGCAGAAGATTCAATCCGGTTTGAAGAGCAAATTTTTTCACTGGTGATTCGCTAATTTTTTTTCCTCTACCTGCAGGTTTGTCGGGTGCGGTAATTACTGCAGAAATTTTATACCCACTTTTAAATAAAATATCAAGGGAAGGAACTGCAAATTCGGGTGTTCCCATAAAAATTATTCGCATGCCTATTTTTTTCATTCCAAAAATTCGGAGATTATTTTACGAAATTAAAAAAAAAATAAAAAAAATACCTATTCAAATAGAATAGGTATTTCATACATATTAATATTGTGATCTATTTACTCAATGCTTTCGCTTTTGAAATAAATTTATCTATTTCTCTTGCTTCGTAACTCTGTGGGTAATCTTTTTTTATCGTTTCATAAACTTTAAGAGCTTTCTTGTAATCACCCATAATTTCATAGGTCCAACCTGCTTTGAACAAAAAAGTTGGGGAAGTGAAATCATTATTATTTTCATCAGCTGCATTTACATAACAATTTGCGGCTTTTTCCGATTCGCCTAATTCCATATACGCATCTCCAATTGCCCCAATTGCCATTGGCCCTAATATTTGACCGCTTGCATTAAAATCTTCAAGATAATCAATTGCAACTTTATATTCTCCAAGATTTAAATAACAAATTCCGGCATAATAATGAGCAAGGTTGGCGCTTTTGGTCATTCCGTAATCATCAATAATATCTAAAAACCCTAATTCATTTCCATCGCCAAATAAAGCCCTACTTAGGGAATCCTGCTCGAAATACATTTCAGCCATATACATTTGCGACTGTGCTTCTTTCTCTAATGGAGCAAGATACATTTTTTTAAATCCAAAATAGGCTAATACGATTACAATAATCACAGCTATAATGATGGATAATACATTTTTATTTTTTTCTATAAATCGTTCTGTTAAACTCAATGCTTCCTCAACAGCAACAATTTTTTCTTCTGTTTTATTAGTCTTTTTTGCCATTTATAATTCGTTAATTTTTGAAGTGCAAAAGTATATTTTTTTTTATAAGATTAAAATATTGATAACACTTTTTTTTACTTTTGAGAAATTATTATCATCATTAATTAATTCCAAGAGAAATGAAAAAATATTTTATTCTAATTCTATCTTTTACTTTGTTGTTTTTCAATACACAAGCAATGGAAAATGATTCCAGCGACAATAAAATCCAAATTCAATTATTTTTGAAAGTCGGTAATTTTTTCATCTTTCTTCCTTCTTTTGACACTATCGAAAACATAAAAGGGAAGAAATTTGAATTAGAAAACCTTCTAAAATTTTCTTATTTGGATATTTCCAAGCTTAATCCTGTAGAAAATCAAATTTTTCAATGGGATAATAATAAAAATTATGAATGGACAAAAATAAGTTCCGATAAAGATGGTTTTGTGCTTGTAAATAATAAAAAAAATAAGTCCAAACAAATAGCTTATTATGCCTGCTATATTAATGCAAACAGATGGCTCAAAGCAAATCTTGAAATTGAAAGTCCACAAATGTTTGAAGCCTATCTTGATGGGAAGCTAATTCTCAGCAAATATTTCTTCGATAAGGAAGATGCAAAAAACATCGGAAAAAAAAATAAGGAATTAATATTTGAAAACGGAAAACACAAACTTATCATTAAAACATTTTGTAATGCCGAAAATATAGCAGATTGGAAATTCTCGGCAACAATCAGTCCATCAGAAAAATTTTATAAAGAAGATGTTGATGTTTCAATTTCTCCAATTCAGTGTATGGACATAAAACATGTTTTGGAAGGAAAAAGTGTTAATTCTGCCAATATATCTCCAAACGGTGAATTGGTAATAATTCATTTTTCAGAAACAAATCCTCCCAAAGGTAAAACTAAAAGATGGATAGAAATCCATGATCTTACAGACGGAACAATTGTTGAGAATTTCAAGAATGCAAATATTTGGAGCATGAAATGGTCGCCTGACGGGGAGCGAATTTCTTATGTCAATTCCGGTGAAAAAGGTAATAGCCTTTGGATTTACGACTTCGCTAAAGGAAGCGATGAAATATTATTAGAAAATATAGAAGATTTAGGGTCTTATGAATGGTCACCTGATGGTTCGTTTATTGTTTACAGTATTTCAGAAAAGCCCGATAAAAACTCATCTGGAGTAAAAAAGTTTGAAGGCATGCCCGACAGATGGCCTTGGTGGAGAAATCGCAGCTTTCTTTATAAGATTGATGTTAAATCAAAGATTATGCAAAGATTAACTTACGGTAAGCTTTCGACAAATCTTCACGATATTAGCCCGGATGGAAAAACAATTATTTTTAGCCAAAACTATCCTGACTTTTCAGAGCGTCCTTATTCAAAGCAAATTTTATTTTCTATGAACCTGAAAACCCTCGAAATCGATACTATTTGGAAAAATAGATACTCAGGTTCGGTTTCATATTCACCCGATGGGAAGAAACTTCTTGTTACAGGTGGACCCCTCCTTTTCGGAAATATCGGGAACAACGTAACAAACGGAAAAACACCAAACGATTACGACACTCAGGCATATATTTATGATTTGAAAACTAAAAGTGTTAAACCTATTTCATTAAAATTCAAACCGACAATAAATTCTGCTTTTTGGAATAAATTCGATAATCAAATATATTTTCTTGCCGGTGATAAAACTTATACAAAAGTATTTAAATATGATTTAAAAGAAAAAACTTATACTGAAATTCCAACTGCTTGCGATGTAGTCAATAATATTTCTTTTGCTAACGAAAAACCTTCGGCAGTTTACACCGGAACAAGTATTTCGATACCGGTAAAAGCTTTTGCAATAAATCTTGAAAACAATGAAAATAAAACAATTGCATTTCCTGAAAAGGATTTCTTTGAAAACCTAAAGTTTGGAAAAACTGAGGAATGGGATTTTAAAAATAAAGAAGGTATTGAAATTGATGGTAGAATTTACTTCCCACCAAATTTCGATAAAAGCAAAAAATATCCTTTAATAGTTTATTATTATGGTGGCACATCGCCGACAATCAGGAATTTTGGAGGAAGATATCCCAAAAATCTTTTTGCCTCTCATGGCTTCGTTGTTTATGTACTTCAGCCAAGTGGAGCAACCGGTTATGGTCAGAATTTTTCGGCTATGCATGTTAATAATTGGGGAATTACAGTTGCCGATGAAATTATTGATGGAACTAAACAATTTTACAAAGAACATTCATTTATTGATGAAACGAAGATTGGTTGCATAGGAGCATCTTATGGTGGATTTATGACTATGTTGCTGACAACAAGAACCAATATTTTTGCAGCAGCAATTTCTCATGCCGGAATTAGCTCGATTTCAAGTTATTGGGGAGAAGGTTATTGGGGATATTTATATAGTTCGGTTGCAACTGCAAATAGTTTTCCATGGAATAATGAAGAAATTTATATCGAACAAAGTCCGCTTTTTAATGCTGATAAAATATCAACTCCATTATTATTACTTCACGGTTCGAAAGATACAAATGTTCCTCCCGGCGAAAGCATCCAACTTTACACAGCTTTGAAACTACTTGGAAAAACAGTTGAGTTTGTTGAAATAGAAGGACAAAATCATCATATTACGGATTATAAAAAACGTATTTTATGGCAAAAAACTATCATGGCATGGTTTGCAAAATACTTAAAAGACCAAACAGAATGGTGGAATGATCTTTATCCAAAAAACAACTATTAAATTTTCAATGAGTAAAAAATTTTCAAAAAGTACTAAAGAAGAATTACTTTCGTATTTATCAGGTTTTATTACCGAAAATAAAAGTAATAAATTTGAAAAGATTATAAAGGATAGAACTCGATATCTGACTGTTGTTTTAGAAGATATTTTTCAACCGCATAATGCAAGTGCTATTCTAAGAACTTGCGATTGTTTTGGAATTCAAGATGTTCATATCATTGAAAACAAAAACAAATACGATGTTAATCCTGATGTTGCCCTCGGGTCGTCGAAATGGCTGACTTTGATAAAACATAATGATAATGAAGAAAATACGCTTGAAGCTTTAAATAAATTAAAAAAACAGGGATATAAAATTGTTGCTACCAGCCCGCATAAAGATCAATATATGCTTGATGAATTGCCTCTTGATCAAAAAACTGCACTTGTTTTCGGTACAGAACTAAACGGATTATCGGATTTGGCTTTAGATAATTCCGATTATTTTGTAAAAATCCCAATGTACGGTTTTACCGAAAGTTTTAATATTTCGGTTTCTGCCGCAATAATCTTATATTCTCTTACAAAAAAAATAAAAAAATCAAAAATTAACTGGCAGCTATCAGAAGCTGAAATATTGGATATTAAGCTTGATTGGGTTAGAAATGTAATTAAACGCTCTGAGTTAATTGAAAAGGATTTTTTAGAAAAAAAGTATGAGTAATCCATTAAAACAGACCAAATTCAAAATATTAGCAAAGTGAAATTGTTATTTGGTGATCTATAAGGACTTGCTTTGCTTCGTATCGCTAAATTGTTTTGGCAGAACACAAAGAATATAATATGTTAAATAAAATCTATCCATAACAATTAAACAATTTAACAATATAGCAATCTATCAAAAAGCCCTTAAAATATTTATCTTTGCACTATGAATAAGAAAAAAGTCGCATTTCAAACATTTGGTTGTAAACTAAACATTTCCGAATCTTCAACAATTTCAAGAGATTTTGTTGAGAATGGTTTTGAATTAGTTTCGTATAAAGACAAAGCCGATGTTTATGTTATTAATTCATGCCTTGTTACTGCAATTGCCGAAAAAAAATGCCGAGCTGCAATCAGACAAGCACATAAGAGAAATTCAAATGCAATTATTGCAGTAATTGGTTGTTTTTCAGAATTGCGATCCGATGAAATATCAAAAATCCCCGGTGTAAATTATATTCTTGGAAATAATGAAAAATTTAATCTTCTAAACTATGTTTTAAACAATGAGGATATAAGTGTTAAGATTGAAATGTCTGGTTTAAAAAATGATAATAAATTCAATCCTTCATATTCCACAGATGGGCACACACGTTCATTTTTCAAAATTCAGGATGGTTGCGATTATTTCTGTACATATTGCATAATTCCTTTTGCAAGAGGTCGTAGCAGAAGCGATACAATTGAAAATACAATAAAAGCGGCTGAAGAAATCGGGAAAACTGATTTTAAGGAAATTATTCTGACAGGTGTGAATATTGGTGATTTTGGAAAAAACAATAATGAAACATTTTTTGACCTTATCAAACAACTTGATAAGGTTTCAGGCATTGAACGCATAAGAATTTCTTCAATTGAACCCGAACTTTTGAGCGATGAAATAATTGAATTTATAGCTTCTTCCGAAAAGATACTTCCTCATTTTCATATTCCTTTGCAATCAGGTTCAAATACAATTCTGAAAGCAATGAAACGAAAATATAACAGAGAATTGTTTTCGGAACGTATAAAAAAAATAAAACAATTAATTCCTGATGCTTGTATTGCAATTGATGTGATAGTTGGGTTTCCGGATGAAACCGATGAAGATTTTTCTGATTCATATAAATTCATCGAACAATCTCAAATATCATATATTCATGTTTTTTCCTATTCCGATCGACCTGATACTTTGGCATCGAAAATGAAAAACAAAGTTTCAAATTCTATAAAAAAACAGAGAAGCAAAGAATTACATCTATTGTCTGAAAAAATGAAGCTTTCGTTTTATCGGCAAAATATCAACAAAAAAGCAAAAGTTCTTTTTGAATCAGATTGTAAAGAGGATTATATTTTCGGCTATACCGAAAACTATATCAGGGTAAAAACGAAAATTGACAAAAGTTTAATAAATAAAATCATCCAGGTCCGTTTAAAAGAAATTGATAAAGACAGTGTTTTCAAAATTGAATTCTTGGATAATAAAATTCAATAAACAATAATAAGGGAAATATGCAGGAAATAAATCATTCTATCATTCTATCATTCAATCATTCTATCATTTAATCATTAACTATGTATCCGAAATTCAGTGACATGTTAAATGATTTGTTAGGGACAAACCTGAGCCTTCCTGTACAAACCTATGGATTTTTTGTAGCTCTTGCTTTTTTAACCGGAGGAGTAATAATTTATTTTGAGTTAAAAAGAAGAGAAAAAACCGGACAAATATCTTCTCATAGAAAGAAGATTTTGAAAGGAAAACCGGCAAGTATAGTTGATATAACTATTTCGGCCGTTGTTGGTTTTATCATCGGATTTAAATTAATCGGAGCTATTTTTAATTATAGTTTCTTTACCGAGAATCCACAAGAATACATTTTTTCGGGAGAAGGAAATTTCTTAGAAGGAATAATATTCGCTGCCGTTTCTGCCTATTTAAAATTTAAAAGTAAAGAAAAAGAAAAATTGGATAAGCCTGTTTGGGTCGAAGAAACTGTTCATCCTTATCAGATTACAGGAAATATAATTGTAATTGCAGCATTTTTCGGAATACTTGGAGCAAAAGTATTTGACATGGTCGAGCATATTGGCGACCTGATTGACGATCCGATTGGTACTATTTTTTCATTTAGCGGTTTATCATTTTACGGTGGATTTATTTTTGCTGCTTTTGCTGTATCAATTTATGCCGAAAGAAATAAAATTCCCTGGCCGGTAATTGCAGATGTGGTTGCTCCCGCACTCATTTTAGCTTATGGAATCGGGCGGATTGGCTGCCAGATGTCTGGTGACGGCTGTTGGGGTATTCCGAATCTTGAACCAAAACCCGAATGGCTTGGCTTTTTACCCGATTGGATGTGGGCCTTTGATTATCCGCATAATGTTATTAACGAAGGTGTTCACATGAGTAATTGTTCGGGTAGCCATTGCTTTGTTCTTGATAAACCGGTCTTCCCAACCCCATTTTATGAAACCTGTATGGCAGTTGTTATTTTTCTTGTTTTGTGGTTTCTTAGAAAAAAAATGCGAATTCCGGGATTAATATTTTCCTTTTATTTGATCCTAAACGGAATTGAACGCTTTTTGATCGAAAAAATCAGAATTAATATTAAATATGACTTTCTTGGCTTACAAGTTACTCAGGCAGAAATTATAGCTGTTTGTTTAATGGTTTTTGGGGTATTAAGTATTTTTTATTTTCGGTATCAACAGAAGACGTTTGAGAAAAAAGTGGAATAATATAAAATACCGGATACAAGATACAGTTCTTAAATTCCAACTAACGTCAAATTTCACAACAGGTATTCAGCGAGTTACAAAACCCGACATCTTCCGGTTTGATGTCAAA
>JAEINX010000097.1 GCA_016342645.1 Bacteroidales bacterium
GTGTAATCCTTTCATATTACCGGGTTTTTAATTATTATATAAACGTACGCTTCGTGGCGTACCAAAAAACGCAAAGAATTAATTCGCAAGGTAATTGCCTTTGCGATTTTTGCGAAAATTTTTGTGGCCTTTGCGTGAACACTAAAATAATCTGACATTTAAATCATATAAATAATTACAAAACAACAATATAACAATTGTGTTTACTTATCAATAATTTCAAAATCAATAGAAATTCTTTCTCCATTTTCATCAACTATGGTAATTGAGTGTTTACCAATTGGCGGGCTGACCTCCATTTGATGATAGTTTTCGGTTAGCCCGATGTAAGTTTCGTCAAGATGCCAAAAAACTTTCGTTTCGGGAAATCGGTGAGCCGCTTCAAAAATTGCTTTTCCCTGACTTCCATCCAATTCGATAGGAATAGAAATTTTCGAGTTTTCTTTTGGAAAGATAAATTGTAAGGAATTTTCGGTTGTTTTATTTTCACAATCATCTCTGAAAGGCGGAAGAATAATGTAATCGGAATTTTTAAATTTATAATATAATTCCTGAACAGGTGGAAGTACAAACCATGATTGATGGATCATGTTTGTTACATTTTCACAATCGCTTGTTACCCTGTGGTTATTTTTGTCAAGATGAATAGTTTTATGATAAGGACAGGGCGAAGTTCGCAGGCCGGCTAATTGTACCCACATTGAATCAACAGGGTTACAAATTGAAGACGCCCTGTGTCCGCTTTTTTGACAAATAGAAATTTGTTTCATTTCATCAAAAGGTTGCAAAAACCATTCAGATTGTGGAAGCAAGCTGAAAATATCGAACATAATTGGTGCAGCAGTTTTTATACCTGTCAGTCCCGGCCTTCCTTCACCATCGGCATTTCCAACCCAAACTCCAACAACATAATCTGGCGTTACACCTATTGCCCATGCATCTCGAAAACCAAAACTTGTCCCTGTTTTCCATGCAATGTTTTCGGATGAAGAAAAATAATCCCAACCATCTTCTTCGCTTGGGCGATTAACGGCGAGCAAGGCATCAAAAGTCAAATAAATTGAAGCTGCCGACAAAATCCCATCCTCTTTCAGATTTTCTGATTCTTTATTATTTGTTTCCTGATCAAGAATATAAAAGGGCGGATGAATATCGTTATCAGAATACTTTCCGCTGTTTTCAGAAAAACTATTCAAAACCCTCGCCATGGAAGCATACATACCGGCCATGTCCCACAAACTACCCTCAGCTCCTCCCAAAATCAAAGTAAGTCCATAATGGTTGGGCGAGAAAATGAGAGAATTCATTCCAAAGTTTTTTAATAAATGATGAAATTTATTAACCCCATGAAACTGCAACATTCTTACAGCCGGAATATTCAGCGATCTAGATAATGCCATTTTCGCTGGAACTGCACCATCGTAACTCCTATTATAATTTTTCGGGACATAACCTGCTATTTGAGTGGGAATATCCGCAATTAGTGTGTTAGGCAAAATTTCACCGGCATTAAGCATTGAAGCAAACAAAAACGGTTTCAAAATACTTCCCGTACTTCTTAGAGCTGGAATAACATCAACTTCGCCTGCAAACTCCGGTTTTGAATGATTAGAAGTATTTCCGACATAAGCAAGTACTTCTCCTTTTTCAACATCGATTATTATGGCAGCAGCATTATGAATTTCGTTTGATTTTAAAATATTATGATGTCTTTCAATCAATTCATTTAGATTGTTTTGCAAATTTAAATTCAAAGTAGTTTTTATTCTTCTGCCCTTATTTTTTAAATAAGTTCTTATTAAAAGATGGGGAGCAAATTGCGGAAGTTGGTGAGGTTTTTCGGGTAAAGTTTCGGTTTTGGATAATTCGCACATTGATTTTGTGATGATTCCCTTTTCAGCAAGGCGATCAAGAAGGCGATCACGCTTTTTCTGAAGCTTTTCGCGATTTCTTCCGGGATGAATCAATGAAGGAGAATTTGGTAAAACAGCAAGAGTAGCAGATTCGGCCCATGAAAGATTATCGGGCGAAGTACCAAAATATCGCCACGAAGCTGCATCAAGCCCGACAACATTACCGCCAAAAGGAGCATTTGAAGCATAAAGAGCAAGAATTTCTTCTTTTGATTTGCTAAGCTCAAGGCGAAGTGCTAAAATTATTTCAATTATCTTTTCACCGATTGTCCTTGGTTTTCCTTTTCGTGACAACCTGATGACCTGCATACTAATCGTGCTACCGCCACTAACAATTTCTCCGGCAGAAATGTTTTGTTTTAAGGCTCTCAATAATGATTGAATATTTACTCCCGGATGGTAAAAGAAATTACGATCTTCAAACAAAACTAAAGCTTGTTTAAATTTCTCTGGAATGTTTTCATTATAAGGAAATCTCCATTGCCCGTCGTCGGCAATTTTAGCTCCAAGTAGAGTGCCATTTCTGTCCTCAATTATTGTTGAGCACGGATCATCAAAAACTGTAGCCGGTAGAAAATAATAAAACCAACAGAAAAGAAATAAGATAATTGGAATTGCTATGAGTATTTTTTTTCTCATTAATTGAAATGATATTCCTGCTTGTTGGAAGGACAAAGGTAATTTATTTCTTGAATTTAAGTTTGATGAAATGACCTGATATTTGGTGTTATTCAATTTTCTCAATAGTAGCCCATGACTTTAGTAGTGGGATTTGAAACAAAAAAACGAAAACCTTTACCGTTTTAACGATTTTAAAATGCCATAAAACATCCTTCGGAAATAGCTGTATAACTCTCTGAAATTACTCAAGAAGTCTCGGAAATAACTAATCCACCTTCGGAAGAGACCAAGAAAACCTCGGAAGAAACTTAGGAAGTCTCGAAAACGACTTAGGAAACCTCGGAAGAGACTTAGGATGCCTCAGAAATGACTTAGGAAGTCTTGGAAACGACTTAGGACGTCTCGAAAATAACTTAGGAAGCCTCGGAAATGACTTAGGAAGTCTCGGAAACGACTTAGGAAACCTCGGAAATGACTTAGGAAACCTCGGATACGACTTAGGAAACTTCGGAAATTACCGGACAAATAAAATCGAACGCAATCTTTTGAAGATTAATAGAAAAAAGAAGGCAAGAATGAGTGAATCCATTTACACATTTGCGCATTCACTCATTCAAACATTTTCTCATTCACTCATTCAATTATCAACCGAAAATCAAAGAGTCTTATTCAATCCCAAACTCTTCCTTAATTTTATCAACATAATCAAGTTTTTCCCAGGCAAAGAATTCAACTTCTTTTAAAAAGACTTTGTGTCCGTTACGGTTTTCAACAAATTTTGCATTATCATCTTTATAATAAATTTCAACTTCTTTGGTGTAATTATCTCTACCGAAATGGCCGTAAGAAGCTGTATTTAGAAATATCGGATTTTTCAATCCAAACCTTTTAATGATTGCATAGGGTTTCATGTCGAAAATTTTATTGACTTTGTCGGCTATTTCACCGTCTGTCAATATTTTGCCATTACTGTTTTTAACTTTTGTAGTATTATAGGTATTAATAAACAGTCCAACCGGTTCGGCAACTCCGATTGCATATGCAACCTGAACCAAAACTTTGTCTGCAACACCTGCTGAAACCAGATTTTTAGCAATATGTCTGGTAGCATAGGCTGCCGAGCGGTCAACTTTCGATGAATCTTTTCCCGAAAAAGCACCTCCGCCATGAGCACCTCTTCCTCCATAAGTGTCAACAATAATCTTTCTGCCTGTCAGCCCGGTATCACCATGTGGGCCGCCTATGACAAACTTTCCGGTCGGATTAACGAATAATTTAAAATCGTTTTGAAAAAGAGTTTTTATCCTTTTGGGAAGAGTTTTAATAACTCTCGGAATTAATATTTCGCGAACATCTTTTTTGATTTTCTCAAGCATTTTGTCTTCTTCGTCAAAATCGTCATGTTGTGTTGATACCACTATCGTATCAATTCGCTGAGGTTTTCCATTATCATCATATTCAATCGTTACCTGCGATTTTGAGTCAGGACGTAGGTAAGTCATAAGCTTTCCTTCACGTCTGATTGCCGCCAATTCTTGTAATAAAATATGAGCCAATTCAATTGGAAGAGGCATTAAATTATCCATTTCGTTGGTAGCATACCCAAACATCATTCCCTGGTCACCTGCTCCCTGATCTTCCTTTTTTGCTCTAACAACCCCTTGATTAATATCACTTGATTGTCCGTGGATTGTTGAAATAACGCCACAGGAATTAGAATCGAAACGATAATCGGCATTCGTATATCCGATTTTTTCAATAACGCCTCTGACTGTTTTTTGAATATCGACATATCCATTGGTTTTTACTTCACCACTACAAACAGTTAATCCTGTTGTAACAAGTGTTTCGCAAGCTACTTTGGATTCCTTGTCCCAGCGTAAAAATTCATCTAATAATGCATCCGAAATTTGGTCGCATACCTTGTCCGGATGCCCTTCAGAAACTGATTCTGATGTAAATAAATATCCCATTATTTTTCTTTTTAAAAGTTAAACAATATTGGGAAAATTTTTTGATTGTACTTTTTAGGATAAAACTGGTTTAGCATTTTTTTCCTGTGGTTGCAATCAATCAAATCTTTCCACATTAATAATGTGCAAATATAGTATTTTTTTTATTAATAATAATTATTTTTTAATTTTTATGATATTTATTATAAAATATTACAGAATTCAGTAATTTATATATTTTTGCGGTTCTTAATTGCGAATATGAAAAACGAATGTTTTTAATGGATGATTATAATATTAATTTAATTTAAATAGGGGAAATTTTAGAATGAGAAAGATTTTGATTAGCACAATACTGAGCCTGTTAATTGTTTTTTCAGCTTTTGCCGGGCAAGTAAATATAAATGAAGCAAAAAATGTTGCGAAGAATTTTTATTGGGATAAAGTTACGCTTAGTAATAGGATGTCTTATGATAATATAAATTTATCATTGGTTTTTACAAGAAGTGAAGGAAGTAGTCCGGTTTATTATATTTTTAATGTAAATCAAGAAGATGGTTTCGTTATTATAGCTGCCGACGATGATGTTTATCCTTTTTTAGGCTATGCATTTACAGGTAAATATGTGGATAACATTGATCAACCAATTAATTTTAAAACATGGATAGATCATAGTAAAGATCAGATTTTGTTTGTTAAGGAAAATGGACTGCAAGCTGATGAACAAATTTCGGAAGCATGGAAGAAATATCAAACACAAGCACAATCTACTGATCCGGTCTTAGGAGTTAATCCGTTGTTAACAACAAATTGGGATCAGGGTAATTATTATAACGCTTTATGTCCTGTCGATAATGCAGGCCCCGGCGGCCATGTTTATGCCGGATGCCTTGCAACAGCTATGGGCCAGGTTATGAAATACCATAATCATCCTGAGCAGGGAACAGGCCAACATTCTTATTATTGTGCCCCTTACGGCACTCAAACAGCAAATTTTGGTGCAACAACATATAATTGGTCATCAATGCCCAACAGTGTTTATTATAATAATACAGCCGTTGCTACTTTATTATTTCATTGTGGTGTTAGTGTGAATATGATGTATGGCCCTGATGGTTCGGGGGCATGGACAACCGATTCTCGTACCGCATTGATAAACTACTTTTCATATTCTTCCTCAGCTCAATATAAACAAAAATCAAGTTACTCATCTTCGGCTTGGGAGAATCTCTTAAAAACTGAATTGGAAGCTTCTCGCCCTATGATTTATAGAGGACAGGGTTCCGGAGGAGGACATGCATTTGTTTGTGACGGTTATCAAGGTACAAACCACTTTCATTTCAATTGGGGATGGAGCGGTTATTATAACGGTTATTTCTATGTTAGTAATTTAAACCCCGGAGGCAGTAATTTGAATGATTTGCAAGCTGCTGTAATTGGTATCCAACCTGCTACCTTAGCACCTGTTGCAGATTTTTCTTCTGATGTAACAAATATTTATACCGGCGATCAGGTGAATTTCACCGATGAATCAACAGGTAATATTACTTCAAGAAATTGGACTTTTTATGGTGGTACACCCACAACTTCAACTCAACAAAATCCAACAATAACCTATAACACTGCGGGTGATTATTCAGTTATCTTAACAGTTACAGGCCCCGGTGGTAGTGATTCGGAAACAAAAACAAATTACATAACAGTAACAGATTTAGCTCCTGAATATCATTTTGAGTTTGAAGGAGGAGACCCGTCAAATCCGGTTTGGACAATCTATTTTGGAGGAGCATCTTTCGAAGGTATTGATTTAATGCCGGATGATGAAATTGCAATTTTTGATGGAGATGTTATGGTTGGAGTCTTTATGTTAGATCAGGTTATTACAATGGATAATGTATTCGAAAATGATTTAATAGTTTTTAGTGAATTAGTCTCTCAACCAGGCTACGAGGTCGGAAATACTTATTCATTCAAATGTTGGGATGCAAGTGAGGAGCTTGAAATAGAATCTTTTGATATAGAGTTATTCAATCCTTACGGGGATGCATTTACCGGTGGTGAATTTCCTGCAGGTGACGGCGAATACAGTATTGCTGCTATTGATTTCTTATCAAATACATCACAATCATTCGACCTAAATTATGGTTTTCAATTTATTTCATCAGCAGTTGATCCTGATGATCCTAATATGTTAACCGTAGTTGAAGAAATATTAAACGAAAATCTTGCTTTCATAAGAAATTCACAAGGAACGATGTTACGCAAAATAGGCCCAAATTGGGTTAATGGTATTGGTAACTGGATTGTTGAAGAAGGTTATCTCGTTAAAATGAATGCCGATGATTCATTTTCTATCACGGGTGCACTTGTTGATCCTGCAACCCCTATTTCAGTTATAGCCGGATTTCAGTTTGTAAGTTATCTTCCCACTTCGCCAATGAATGCTCTATCTGCATTTGGAACTATCATTGGAGATGACCTTGAATTTATTAGAAATTCGGAAGGTACCATGATTAGAAAAATAGGCCCAAACTGGGTTAACGGTATCGGTGATTGTAATCCGGACGAAGGCTATCTTGTTAAAATGTTTGCCGCCGGTGAAATCATTTATCCCACTTATGCAAAATCAAGTGGTAAAACTACCAAAGTTCCTTCTAACCTAATTTTCAAAGGTGGTAATCCTGCCGAAGCTGTTTATTCTTTATATATTCAAGGACTTGAAATTGGCGATGAAGTAGCTGCTTACGATGGTGAAAAAATGGTAGGAGCTACAAGAATTAATTCTCAAAACGCTTTTGAAAACGAACTTCCGGTGTTTAGTATTTTAACAAGTGGACAAGGTTTCGAAGAAGGCAATCCGATTAATTTTAAAGTTTGGTCTGAAAATACAATCCTTCCGGCTGATTTTACTATGGAGGCTATTTATGATTCTTATGTTTCGAATGATTACCCCGAAGGAGATGGGAAATATAGTATTGTGAATATTACAAAAGGAAAAATTGCAAATTCGGAAGAAACAATTTCTGTTTATCCAAACCCATCGGAAGGAATATTTAATATCTCCTTCAAAGGAATTAAAAGTGATATTCAAATTAGAGTGTTAGATTTGAGAGGTAAAGAATATTATAATTTTGAATTTACCGGATCTGATTTAACTCAGCTTGATCTTAGTGAATTAGTTGCCGGAGTTTATTTTATCAGCTTTAACGGCAAAGACTTTAATGAGGTTAAGAAGATTGTAATTCAATAAATGATTAGCTAAGAATATTTTCAAAAAGCCCTGATTGAATTCGCTCAATCAGGGCTTTTAAATTTTGCATATATAAAAGTGATAATATAATAATAATTATAAGAAATTGATAAATATTTTAGGCCAGAATTAGTAATAATTAGTTCAATATATTAATAACATCAGAAGTTTTTTCTATAGTTTGTAACAAAAAAAAATATATACACTGTAAAAGTAATAAATTTTGTGTATGTTTGTATAATTATATATTAGTTACTTTTGTTAAATATTGAGTAAATAGTGTAAATAAATATAAATAAATTAAAATAATTAATTATGAAAAAAAAGTTTATTTTCTGTAACATAATAAGTTTACTTATTATATTCTCGGCATTTGCAGGGCCGGTTGATGTTAATACTGCCAAAAATGTAGCAAAGAATTTTTATTATGAAAGAATACCCGATAGTAAAAATTTGAATTATAATGAGGTGAAACCTGAATTGGTTTACACCTGTAATGAGGGCATAATACCAATTTATTATGTTTTCAACATTAATGAAAATGATGGTTTCATTATTATATCTGCCGATGATGATGTTTATCCTACTTTAGGTTACACATTCGAAGGTGAATATACTGATGTAACCGAACAACCACCTAATTATGTTGAGTGGATGAATAACTATAAAGAGCAGATTTTGTTTGTTAAGAATACCGGTTTGCAAGCCGATGAGAAAATTGAACAAACCTGGATTGAGTATAACTCAAGTAATCCATCTTTCGATGGTATTTTAAATGTTAATCCTCTTTTAACAACAACTTGGGATCAAGGCTGCTATTATAACGAAGAATGTCCGGTTGATTATGCGGGCCCTTGTGATCATGTTTATGCAGGATGCGTTGCAACTGCTATGGGACAAGTTATGAAATACCATAATCATCCTGCTCAGGGCACAGGTTCACATTCTTATTACTGTGCACCTTATGGCACGCAATCAGCTAATTTTGGTGCAACAACCTATAATTGGGCATCAATGCCAAACAGTATTTCTTCAAATAATTTTGCAGTTGCAAATCTGTTATATCATTGTGGTGTTAGTATTGATATGGATTATAGTCCCTCCGGATCAGGTGCATATACAAGTGATACCAGAAATGCATTAATTAATTATTTTTCATATTCTTCTTCAGCACAGTACAAACAAAAATCCAGCTATTCCTCAACAGCATGGGAAAATTTATTAAAAAACGAATTAGACGAATCTCGGCCTATGATTTATCGTGGACAAGGCGATGGAGGCCATTCATTTGTTTGTGATGGCTATCAAGGTACAAATTATTTTCATTTTAACTGGGGATGGAGTGGTTATTATAACGGTTATTTTTATCTGACTAGTTTAAATCCCGGCGGTAGTAATTTTACGGATTATCAAGCTTGCGTTATTGGAATCCAACCTGAAGTGCTTGCCCCTACTGCTGATTTTACAGCTAATACAACTTCTATTGAAGTTGGTCAAAGCATTAATTTTACTGATTTGTCAACAGGTTCAATTACCTCACGAAGCTGGTCATTCCCCGGAGGGAGCCCCTCAAGCTCGACACAAGAAAATCCGGTTATTACCTATAATTCTGCCGGCAGTTTCACTGTTTCACTTACAGTTACCGGCCCCGGTGGTAGTAATACAGAAGTGAAAACAAATTATATAACAGTTACAAATGTTAATCCGGACATTCATTTTAATTTTGAAGGCGGAGATCCTTCAAGTCCGATTTGGACAATTTATATGAGTAATTGCGAACTTGACGGCATAGACTTGCAAGCCGGAGATGAAATTGCAATATTTGATGGCGAAACTATGGTTGGTGCTTTTGTATTTACTCAGGTTTGTACTCCCGATAATCAATTTGAAAATGATTTGATTGCTTTTTCAGAATTAATAAGCGGCACCGGTTATCAGGCAGGAAACGCTTTCACATTAAAAGTTTGGGATGCAAGCCAAAGCCTTGAATCAATAGGTTTTGAATATGCATTTTATAACCCTTACGGCGATGCTTATACAGGAGATGTTTTCCCAACAGGTGATGGCCAATACAGTATAGCAAACTTTAATTTTAACCTAATTCCCGATAATCATTTTGTTTTTGAAGGCGGTGATCCTTCAAGCCCTATTTGGACAATTTATATGAGTAGTTGTACCTTAGACGGAACTAACCTCCAAGCCGGTGATGAAGTAGCAATTTTTGACGGTGAAACTATGGTTGGAACTTATGTTTTAGAACAAGTTTGTACTCCCGATAATCAATTTGATAATGACGTAATTGCCTTTAGTGTTTTAGTGACTCAACCCGGCTATCAAGCAGGAAACACATATTCTTTGAAATGTTGGGACGCAAGCCAGGAAATTGAAGGTGAATATTTTGATATAGAATTACTTGATCCTTATGGAGGAGCTTATACAGGAGATGTTTTCCCGACAGGTGATGGCGAGTATAGCATAGTTGAATTAGATTTTAGTACAAGTCCCGAGACTCATTTTCAATTTGAAGGTGGTGATCCTTCAAGCCCGATTTGGACTATTTATCTCGGAGGAGGCACATTCGAAGGTGTTGATTTAGTTCCGGGTGATGAGATTGCAATTTTTGATGGAGAAGTAATGGTTGGAACCTTTATGTTAGATCAAGTTTTAACAATGGATAATTTGTTTGAAAATGATCTGATTGCCTTTAGTGTGTTAACAACTCAACCCGGATATCAAGCCGGAAATGCTTATTCGTTTAAATGTTGGGATGCAAGTGAAGAACTTGAAATTTCATATTTTGATATTGAATTACTTAACCCTTACGGAGATGCTTATATGGGAGATGTTTTTCCCACAGGTGATGGCAAATATAGTATTGCAACTATAGATTTTAATATGATTCCTGAGCCTCATTTTGTTTTTGGAGGGGGAAATCCTGCCGATCCGATTTATACTATTTATTTATCATCGGCCACTTTTGATAATTTAGACCTTCAGGCTTATGATGAATTAGCAATTTTTGACGGCGAAATTATGGTTGGTACAATCAGACTGACACAAGTTTGTACTCCCGAAAATCAATTCGAAAATTCATTTATTGCATGGAGTACTCTTTCAAGTGGTGAAACCGGATACACACCTGGAAATGACATTATTTTGAAATGCTGGGATGCAAGTGAAGAAGTTGAAGGCGTTTATTTTGATATAGAATTCAGTAATCCTTACGGAGATGCATGGACTGAACCTACATTCCCTCCGGGAGATGGCCAATATAGCATATCAGATATTTCTTATTACTCAGGTGGAATTATCTCAGGTACTGTAAGCCTTAATGGAGGGCCAGGTGTTGTTACCGATGTTGTGGTAACTGTAGATGGTGTTTCAGTTAATCCAAATTCATATGGTTATTATGAATTTACAAATCTTGAAGCCGGAACTTTTGAAGTATCTGCAACACTTGATGCATATTATCCGGAAAGTGAAACCGTTGCAGTTGTAATTGGTGAAACAACAATAGTTGATTTTACTCTAAATCCTGAAGTTGGAACAATATCCGGAACCGTAATTGATGAATTGACTTTAGAACCAATCGAAGGAGTTTTGATTTCGGTGGAAGATGGAATTTATGAAACATGGACACTTGCTGATGGAGCTTACACAATTCCTGATGTATTAATTGGAATCTATGAAGTTTCAGCCGAAATAATAAATTATTATCCCGAAACAATCTTTGATGTCGAAGTTATTGTTGATGAAACTACAATAGTTGATTTTGCATTAATGCCCGAGCCAGGTGGAATTGATGGAACCGTAACCTTAAATGGTGGTTCAGGAAATATCCTCGACGTGGAAATAAATATTGATGGTACTATTATTTCACCAAATTCTGCAGGCTATTATGAATTTAGCGGTCTAAACCCCGGCACATATGAAGTATATTTTACATTAGAGTCATATTATCCCGAAATTATTAACGGTGTATTAGTTATTTCAAACGAAATAACCACAGTTGATGTGACATTAAATCCGGAAGTGGGAAACATTGCCGGAACAGTAACAGATTATATTACCGGAGAACCAATTGAAGGAGTCCAGGTAAATCTTGAAGGTTATTATAATGTTACAACCAATGTAATGGGTTATTATTTATTTGAAGACCTTTTAATTGGAACATATGATTTAAGTGTTGAACTTGAAGGATATTATCCTGAAGTAGCAACTGATATTCTTGTAATCACGGATGAAACAACAGAAGTTGATTTTGCACTTCATCCGATTCATTTCCCATTCCAAGGTGGAAATCCTGCCGATCCGGTGTGGACTATTTATTTGGCGGGAGGTACCTTAGATGGACTCGATCTGCAAATAATGGATGAAATTGCAATATTTGATGGAGAAACATTAGTGGGTATGTTCACTTTAACAGAAGTTTTAACCCCCGAGAACCAATTCAATAATGTTTTAATCGCATGGAGTACTCTATCAAACGGTGAAACAGGATATACTCCCGGAAATCAGGTAGATTTAAAATGCTGGGATGCAAGCGAAGGCATAGAAACTGCTAACGTTGATATTACTTTTTATAATCCTTACGGCGATGCTTATGTAGGTGAAGTTTTCCCGACAGGTGACGGACAATATTCAATTGTTGATTTTGACTTTGTTACAACAATAACCCAATCTTATTCATTGTCTTATGGTTATCAATTTGTTTCAACACGAGTTGTAGCCGAAAACCTTGATATGCAAGTTATTTGTACTGACTTATTAGATAATCTTGATTTTGTTAGAAATACCGCCGGTTATATGCTTCGTAAAATAGGCCCCGTTTGGGTTAACAGTATTGGTGACTGGATTACAACCGAAGGTTATCTGATCAGAATGAATGATGCCGATGATTTTGAAATTGAAGGTATGGAAATAGACCCACAGACTCCAATTGATCTGGCTTTCGGTTATCAGTTTGTCAGCTTCTTACCGGAAGAACCAATGGACGCTCAGTTCGCATTTAACGATATTTTAGATAACCTTGATTTCGTAAGAAATACTGCCGGTTATATGCTTCGTAAAATCGGCCCGGTTTGGGTTAATGGTATTGGTAACCTAAATCCAAATGAAGGATATTTGGTTAGAATGAATGCTGCTGATGTTCAAGTTTATCCTGTTGCCGACCAAAAATTCACCGGTGTTTCTAAAACCGAAACCGAATATTTTAATTTTGAAGGTGGTAATGCAGCCGATCCGATTTTTACATTTTATATAGAAGGTTTAGAAATTGGTGATGAAATTGCAGCTTTTAGCAAAGGCATTATGGTTGGTTCTATGAAAATCAATTCCAAAAATGTTTTTGAAAACGAATTACCTTTATTTAGCACTTTGAATACCGGACAAGGATATATACCCGAAGAATTAATGAATCTTAAAGTTTGGAGTTACTCACAGCAGGAAATTATTCCCGTTGAATTCGTAATCAGTGATACTTATAGCGAAGCTTATACCGAAAACATTTATCCTTCAAATGATGGTGAGTTTAGTGTTGTGAAAATAATAAAAGGATCTATTGAAAACCTTGACGCTCTTTCTGTTTTCCCAAATCCTGCGAGTGAAAAAATAAACATTCTATCCCCATATGAAATTAAACATATTGTCATTTTTAATTCTTTTGGACAAAAAGTATTTGAAGAAAATGTTAATAATACAACTGCTAAAATAAACACAAGCGATTTTGAAGCCGGTGTTTATGTAATAAGAATAGAAACATTGAATGGAATTGAAACTCAAAAAGTGAGTATTCAATAGAATTCTGATAAATATTTAATAAAAGAATTTTTATTTATTACTGAAATTAATTTAAAATAAGGCCTGACAGCTCTCCATAAGCTGCCGGGTCTTCATTTTTACAGCACCCACAGAAGTAGAAAATCTTAAATGAAAATTCTCAATCCTCAAATTTCTGATTATTATCCATAAATTTTTAATTTAAAAAGGAATCTTTTCAATTAAATTTTAAAGATTATTACTTTTGCATTTTCAATTTATGAACATATTTTAAAAGAAATATTTAAAATGCTTACAGATAATTTTATAAACAGACATAATGGCCCTGACGCAAATGAAGTTAAACAAATGCTTAGGACTATCGGAGTTTCATCAATTGATGAACTCATAAACCAAACAATTCCCGAATCCATAAGACTGAAAAAACCATTAAATCTTTCAAAAGGTATTAACGAATACGAATACTTTAATAAAATAAAGGCTATTGCAGCGAAAAATAAAATTTTTAAAACATACATTGGCCTTGGATACTATAATACGATTACACCCGGTGTTATTCAACGAAACATCTTAGAAAATCCGGGATGGTACACTTCCTACACCCCTTATCAGGCCGAAATTTCACAAGGAAGATTAGAAGCTTTGCTGAATTTTCAGACTATGGTTTCCGACTTAACGGACATGCCACTTTCCAATTGTTCTCTACTTGATGAAGGTACTGCTGCTGCCGAAGCAATGATTATGGCTTTTAATGCTCGTCCGAGAAAAGTCGTAAAAGCCGGTGCAAATAAATTTTTTGTTTCTAACGAACTCTTTCCACAATCAATCGACATAATTAAAACTCGTGCTCTTCCACTTGGAATTGAATTGGTTTTTGGCGATTTCAAGACTATTGAATTTGGTGATAAATTTTTTGGAGCTATCATTCAATACCCTGACGAAAAAGGTAAAATTAATGATTACTCAACTTTCGTTGAAAAAGCACATAATGTTAATGCACTAGTGGCAGTTGCAAGCGATTTAATGAGCCTTGCTTTGCTCACTCCTCCGGGTGAATGGGGTGCGGATATCGTTGTTGGTACCACACAACGTTTCGGAATACCAATGGGTTACGGAGGCCCGCATGCAGCCTTCCTCTCTTCCACGGAAACCTATAAACGCTATATTCCGGGACGAATAATTGGAATTTCTATTGATAAAAAGGGAAATCCTGCCCTTCGTATGGCACTTCAAACCCGCGAACAACACATCAAACGTGAAAAAGCAACTTCAAATATTTGTACGGCTCAAGCTTTACTTGCAATCATGGCTGGCTTTTATGCAGCTTATCACGGGTATAACGGAATAAAAAATATTGCTAAAAATATTAATACTTTGGCTGCCGTATTATCCGGTGAAATTGAAAAATATGGCTTTAAACAATTAAACGATTATTTTTTCGATACAATCAATATTGAACTTCCCGAAAATATTTCTGCTGAAAAAATCGAAAAACTTGCTCTCGAAAACAAAATAAACTTCAGGTATATTGATGATAAACATATTGGGATAAGTATTGATGAAACCACAAGCCTTGAAGATATAAACATAATTATTTCAGTTTTTGCAAAAGCAAATAATAAGAAATTTAAGAAATATATTTGCGATCCTGAAGTATGTCAAAAACTTACAACAATCCCCGAAAATCTGAAACGAAGCAGCGAATTCTTAACTCATTCGGTTTTTAATTCTTATCATTCGGAAACCGAAATGATGAGATATATGAAAAAGTTAGAAAATCGCGATATTGCTTTAAATCGTAGTATGATTCCATTGGGTTCGTGCACCATGAAACTAAATGCAGCTGCAGAAATGATTCCACTGAGCTGGCCCGAATTTGGAGCAATTCATCCATTTGTTCCGGTTGAGCAAGCCGAAGGATATAAGTTTTTAATTGATGACCTTGAAAAAGACCTTTGTGAAATCACGGGTTTTGATGCCGTTTCATTTCAGCCAAACTCAGGTGCGGCAGGCGAATACGCAGGTTTGATGGTAATCATGGAATATTTGAAAAGTAAAGGCGAAAATCATCGGAATATTTGTCTGATCCCATCATCGGCACACGGAACCAATCCTGCAAGTGCACACATGGCCGGGATGAAAATTATTATCGTAAAATGCGATGATAAAGGAAATATTGACATTGATGATCTTAGAACAAAATCTGAAGAAAACAAAAAAAATCTTGCTGCAATCATGATCACATATCCATCTACTCACGGTGTTTTCGAAGAAGGTATTCTTGAAATAATTGATATTATTCATAAAAACGGCGGGCAGGTTTATATGGATGGAGCAAATATGAATGCTCAGGTTGGGTTGACAAACCCCGGATTTATCGGAGCCGATGTTTGCCATCTTAACCTACACAAAACCTTTGCAATACCTCATGGTGGCGGAGGGCCCGGCGTTGGGCCTATTGGCGTTGCGGCTCACCTTACCCCTTTTCTGCCCTCTAATCCAATAATTAAAACAGGTGGCGAAAAAGCAATTACCGCCGTAGCTTCAGCTCCTTACGGAAGCGCTTCTATTCTTCCAATTTCTTATGCCTACATTAAATTAGCAGGTGGTGACGGACTGACCGATGTTACCAAATATGCAATTCTTAATGCAAATTATTTAAAAGACAGCCTAAAAAATTATTACAAAATCCTTTACACAGGAATTAATGATCGCTGTGCCCATGAAATGATTTTAGATTGTAACGAATATCTGCATTCGGCAAATGTTAGCGTCGTAGAAATTGCAAAGCGCTTAATGGATTATGGTTTTCATGCTCCAACGGTAGCTTTTCCTGTTCACGGTACTTTAATGGTTGAACCCACCGAAAGCGAATCATTATTTGAACTCAATCGCTTTATTGAAGCAATGATTAAAATAAAACAGGAAATTACAGATATTGAAAATAATATTAAAGATAAAGAAAATAATGTAATTAAAAACGCTCCTCACACCTGTAAAATGGTCTCAACTAATGAGTGGGACTATCCATACAGTCGT
Source organism: Bacteroidales bacterium (assembly GCA_016342645.1). GTDB lineage: Bacteria > Bacteroidota > Bacteroidia > Bacteroidales > JAEINX01 > JAEINX01. The sequence goes on from JAEINX010000097.1 coordinate 16,554, forward strand.
GAAGAAGCTGCTTTCCCGACAGGTATTTTTGAAGATAAATACTGGCCGCCCGTTACTAAAATTGAAGATGGATTTGGTGACAGGAATTTGGTTTGTACCTGTCAAATGCCGGCAGGAGAGACAGATGCTTAGCTATGAAAGCTTGCTGATTTTAATAGATGAAGACAGGGTCGCAAATGTGCAGAGATAAATTATATTACATTCTTAAATAGAAAAAATAAATCTCTGCCTTTTAGTGCCTCAGCGTTCAAACAAACAAGATGATGATAAAATTATTAGGCTTTCCTTATGATGAGAATTCGTGCTTTTTAAAAGGACCTGCTGCCGCTCCTCCCATTATCAGGCAAATGGATTCAATCGGTTCTTCAAACTCATTCTGTGAGAATATTATAGAAATCAAAAATGGCATAAATTATATTGATTTAGGTGATATTTTAATTAAAGA
>JAEINX010000098.1 GCA_016342645.1 Bacteroidales bacterium
CTTCATCTATATCTCTAATTCCTTCAGGAATTGTTGGATAGACTTGAAATAAGTCATCAAGATACGATCTTTGATTTGCATAATTTATGCTTAATTTGCTCCACTGATTCATTTATTTATTTTTCAACAAATTTAGTTATTTATTTCTGCCTTATAACCAAATTCTAATTTTAAATTTTCTTAACATGATAGACAAAAAATCACCAATCTCTAATCTTTTATTCAATTTAAAGGCATTTCCCCATTTTTTCCTTTAAACTTTTATTTTTAGCCTTTAGCCTTACTTCTCATAAACCCGCAAATCCTCATTGTAAGACACGATTATTCCACTGTAAGGCACAATTGATTCACAGTAAGATTTAATTTACCTAAGTCACATTAAAATATTTTTAGACAAACAATTACAATATTGAAATTTTTATACTAATTTTACGCATTACTTTTATTTGAATTATCGTAAAGATATGATTTTTTTAAAATTACTAAAGGAAAGTTTTATTTTTGCTCTTCAGGCAATTATTGTTAATAAAACTCGAACAAGTTTATCCTTGCTTGGAATCACAATAGGTATTTTTTCAGTAATATCTGTTTTTACCATTTTTGATTCAATGGAAACTTCCATTCGAACGAGCATTAATTCCTTAGGAAACAATGTTTTATTTATTCAGAAGTGGCCATGGTCTATGGGAGGTGAATATCCCTGGTGGAAATATTTACAAAGGCCTCAACCAAAAATATCGGAATTAAATGAGATTTCTCGAAGGAGCATCACCTCTGAGAAATCTGCTTTTATGATAGACGTTCAAAGAACAATAAAATTTGAAAATAATAGCATTAATGATGTTGTTGTTTTAGCTGTTTCACAGGATTATAACGAAGTAATGCCATTTAATTTGAGTACGGGAAGGTATTTTACGCCCATTGAATCAAAAAGTGGGAGAAATGTAATAATTATTGGAAGTGAAATTGCAGAGAATTTGTTTGGTAATATTGATCCTATCGGCAAGAAATTGACAGTTTTTGGAAGAAAACTTGTTGTGATTGGAATAATGACAAAAGAAGGTGATGATATGTTTGGCAATTCCTCCGACAATCAAGTTATTGTACCAATTAATTTTGCAAGAAATGTGGTAGATCTTAGAAATATAAATTCAACAATCATTGTTAAGGCAAAGCCATATATTTCTAATGAAGAAATGCTTGATGAATTAACGGGAATATTGCGTTCGATGCGAAAACTTAAGCCCTCGGCTGAAGACAATTTTGCAATTAACGAAACCGATATCATTTCGAAGGGATTCGATAGTTTATTTGGAGTTATTGCATCTGTTGGTTGGATAATAGGAGGGTTTTCCTTGTTAGTAGGTGGATTTGGAATAGCAAATATTATGTTTGTTTCGGTAAAAGAGAGAACTAATATAATTGGAATTCAAAAATCTTTGGGAGCAAAAAGATATTTTATTTTACTGCAATTTTTATTCGAATCAATTTTTCTTTCATTATTTGGAGGAGTAATAGGCTTGTTAATAGTGTTTTTGCTATCTTTAATTATTTCTGCTTCAACCGAAATGCTACTAAATTTAACAAGCGAGAATATTATTATAGGTTTACTTGTTTCTGGTTTTATCGGATTATTTTCAGGAATTATTCCTGCCTATTCTGCTGCAAAACTTGATCCCGTAGAAGCTATGAGATCAGGATCTTAGTTTTTTTATTGACTTCAAAACCTTTTTATAAGTTATTTAATTAGGTTTTTTGGAAAAAAAGTCAAAAATTTGTAGGCTTAAATTATTCCATTATAATGATTATTGAGAAGCGTTGGATCGAGAAAAAAAGTGGTGATTGTGAGCTTGTTAAAAGCTTGTCTAAAACTTTAAATATCGATCGGGTTTTATCAAATTTATTAGTCCAACGCGGAATAAGCAATTTTAATGAAGCAAAATCTTTTTTCCGGCCCGAAATATCAAAGCTGCATGATCCATTTTTGATGAAAGATATGGATAAAGCAATTTCTCGTATTGAAGAAGCAATAAAAGCTAATGAAAAAATTCTTATTTACGGTGATTATGATGTTGACGGAACAACTGCCGTTGCCCTTGTTTACTTATTCATAAAAAGTATTTATGAAAATGTCGATTTTTATATCCCTGATCGTTATACCGAAGGATATGGAATTTCTTATAAAGGAATTGAATATGCATTTATTAATGACTTTAAATTAATTATTGCTCTTGATTGTGGAATAAAAGCTGTTGAAAAAATTGATTTTGCAAACAGTAAAAATGTTGATTTTATAATTTGTGATCATCATAGGCCAGGAGAGAAAATACCTCAAGCAGTCGCTGTTTTAGACCCTAAAAGAGATGATTGCAATTATCCATTCAAAGATTTATCAGGTTGTGGGGTTGGCTTCAAGCTTGCTCAAGCTTTTGCACAAAAAAGAAATATTGCTTTTGAAAATGTTGAGAAATACTTAGATTTGGTTGCAATAAGTATTGCATCCGACATTGTTCCTGTTACCGGTGAAAATAGAATTTTAGCTTATTACGGTCTTATCTCTATTAATAAAAACCCAAGGCCAGGAATAGAAGCAATTTTGAAATATAGTAATATTGTAAGGACAAAAGCTCCAAAAACATCTGAAGGGGTTTTAAACAAAGTTCTTACAATTAGTGACATTGTTTTTTTGGTTGGCCCACGAATTAATGCTGCCGGCAGAATTGAAAGTGCTAATAATTCGGTTAAATTACTTGTAACCGACGACGATGCTTATGCTAATCAAATAGGACAACAAATAAACAGCTTAAACACCGAACGCCGAAATCTTGATACTCAAATAACACAAGATGCTATTGAAATGATCAAGCGAGATAAATACCTTCTTGAGAAAAAAAGCACAATTGTTTATCATCCCGAATGGCATAAAGGTGTAATTGGTATTGTTGCCTCAAGATTAACGGAGTTTTGTTATAGGCCAACAATTGTATTTACAAAATCAAATGATATAATTACTGGTTCAGCCCGATCGGTAAAAGATTTTGATATTTATAATGCTATTGACGCATGCGAAGAATATCTCGAACATTTTGGTGGGCATAAATATGCTGCAGGTTTATCTTTGAAAACAGAAAATTATATTCCTTTCTGTAGAAAATTTGAGGAGGTTGTTTCTTCAACAATTAATGATAATTTATTAATTCCTGAAGTTGAAATTGATTCAAAATTAAACCTTAACGAAATAAATTCAAAGTTTTTCAGAATTTTAAAACAATTTGCTCCTTTTGGCCCGGGAAACATGGCTCCGGTTTTTTTAACCAATAGTGTAATTGATACCGGATATGCTCGAATTGTCGGAAAAAATCATTTAAAATTAAAAGTTGTTCAAACCGAAAAAAATGGCTTTCCTTATGATGCAATTGCTTTTCAGCAAGGCGAATATTTGCAAAAAGTCAGAAACATAAAACCATTCAATATTTGCTATCATATTGATGAAAATGAATGGAATGGCCAAAAAAGCAAACAATTAAATATTAAAGATATTAAATTTGATATTTAATTGTTTGCTGATTAAAATTATATTCCAAAAATCATAATAATTTATTCCTGAGTAATATTTCTCAGCTTGCAAGAAAATACAGTAATAAAAACCCCGAATAAAATTGAAAAAATACCAACGATGTATGTCATTGCCATTGCAGTCTCAAAAGGATTGATAAATAATACAATAGCAAACACTATCACTATTATGGCATTAATTAACATTAACCATTTTGCAGATTTAATGTGATTTGAGTTCAATGCGGAAAACAGTTGTGTAAATCCAATTGAAATAGCCCAAATTGCCAGAATTACAATGAAAATATCTAATGATAGTTTTGGATAAAAAACTACAACTAAACCAATTATAATATCAAGAATACCTTCAAACATCCACATGCCCCATTTTTTATTGTTTTTCTTATGTGAAACACTTCCAATAATTAAAAATATTCCCGCAAGAATTATAAAAAGACCAAAATAAATCATTAAAGTTATTAAAGTAACACCGGGAACAAAGGTCGCAAAAATTCCAAAAATTATTGCAAAAATTCCTTTAAGAGTTAATAACCACCAGTTTTTGTAAAGATTTGTTGCCATAGGAAAAAAAATTAATTAATATTTTTATAATTTAACAAATGTAAAAATAATAAAATTACAAATAAGAATTAATTTATTTATTTTTTAAGTTCCCTACCCTTCCAATTGAAATTTAACAAATTCCCCAATATTCCTAAAAATGAAATATAAAAAGGATAAAAAATTTGAAGTGGTAAAAAGAAAAACAATAATTTCGTTTGCTTTGTAAAATAAGTAATTCCAAATAGAAGCGGAAAATCAGCTATAGATTTTATAGCAAAAAGAATTAAAGCAAGCCAAAGAAAATGAGTGTAAAACAAAGCAATAATTATTGATGAAATAATCGAAAGGTTAAATAATAAAACAGAAAAAGCAGTCAGGATCAGAAAAAAGTTTTTATACCCACTACTTTTTGATGTCCAGCGAATTCGTTGATTAAAAAACCCTTTTACCGAATTTTGATGTTTTGTATAAACAATTGCATTTTTGTTTTTTAGAAATCCAATCGATTTACTACCAAAAGTTTTCAAAAAGTTTTGTAATAAAAAAACATCATCGCCCGATGAATATTTCATATTTTCTTCGAAACCTCTGATTTCATAAAAAGCCGTTTTTGAATAGGCAAAGTTTGCACCATTGCACATTATCGGTTTTCCGATACTGATTGCACCCGCACCGGAAGAAATGAGGCTCAAAAATTCAAGAGTTTGAAATTTCCCCAAAAATGATCTTGGAAAACAATAAGAAACGGGGCCGGAAATCATTTTTTTTCCGCTATTTTCATAATAATCTACCAAGGTTGAAATCCATTTTGAATTAAATCTGCAATCAGCATCTGTCGTAATTATTAGTTCTCCATTGGATTTCTCAATTGCTTTTTGGATAGCCGTTTTTTTAGAAAAATTTTCACTTTTTTCACTTTTTAAATCATATAATTCAATGTTAACGGAAGTTGATTTTATAATGCTTTCGATAATAAGTATTGTTTTGTCTGCTGAAAAATCATCGACAATTATTATTTCAAACAAATTTTTATCAAAATCCTGAGCTATCAAATCATTCAAGCAATATTGTATGTTTTCTTCCTCATTTCGAGTCGCAATTATCACACTGACTTTTGTTGAAAGTTTTTTTGTCGTTGGATTATATATTTTTAAACCAAACCATCCAATTGTAAAAGAAATAATTATGCCTACATAAACTAAGCTTATTACAATGAAAATATATTGAAAAAAATCAATCATTGATTGTTTTGAGGATTTTTTCTGAAAAATTTAAGATTTACGACAAATATGGTTCCAAGTAATGCGGGTATCGCAAGGTTTATTATCCAGATTGCAGACGATGCCAAAATTATTCCAACGTTTGATTGATCAATCAAGGGCCCATGTTTTGCAAAATATAATCCGAAAAAATACAAAGTTACCGAACCTCTGATTCCCAGTTCGGCAAGCGTAACTGTTGGTAATGCGGTCATCACCAAAAAAATTATAGAAATAATTATTATTGATTGTGAAAATATTACGTCAACCGAGAATGCTTTTAGTAAAATAAAAAATTGCAAAGTGAAAATAATATATCGAGAAAAGCTTAACATTAAAACCGTAAGCAATTCTTTCTTGGAATATTGTGAGAAAATTTTAATCCGTTTTCTAAATTTCACCCATTTTTTCTTTGAAAAAGATTCTAAAATTGAAGTTAGAATTTTAATATTAAAAAAGAAAACTAATAACAATATTAAGATTACAAGGATGCTTATTACAAGTCCAATAAAAAAATAACCAAAGAAATATTCGGAGACATCAAAAAATTCGGGAATAAAGAAAATAAGACTAATTGATCCGAAAATGATTGTAACTAATAATTGGCTGATACTACCAATTATTGTAATTAAAACACCTTCAAACCTGTTTGCTCTTTCAAGAATGAAGGCTCTTCCAAAATATTCACCAATTCGATTTGGCGTAAAAATACTTACTGAAATCCCGGAAAGAACTGCTTTTACACTTTTTGAAAACGATAAAAATTCAATTTTTTTTATTAAATATTTCCATTTAAATGATTCAATTCCCCAGTTAATAAAAACCAATATGCACCCTAAACAGAAAAGTAAAACAAAATTTGTGCTCTGAAAAGATTCCTCAATATTGCTCACAAAATCGGAATAATTATTTTTCAGAATGATCTGTTTATAAAGAAAACCATAAGTAGCCAAAATGATCAATATCCGAATAATTATGTTGTATGTTTTTCGTATTTTTGGGTTTTTTATCATTTAATTTTTTAATAAATATAATTTTTATTGAATACCGGTCGCATAATATTAGGAATTGACCCAGGGACTAACATCATGGGTTATGGCATTATAAATATAAAAAATAACAAGATTGAATTAATTACCATGGGTGTAATAAATTTGAGCAAATATACTAATCATCCATTAAAATTAAAAAAAATTTTTGAAAGGACACTTAATTTAATAACTGAATACAAACCTGATGAATTAGCAATTGAAGCCCCTTTTTACGGTAAAAATATTCAATCGATGCTTAAATTAGGAAGAGCACAAGGAGTAGCTATGGCTGCGGCTTTGTATCGTGAAATACCGATTTTTGAATATTCACCCAAAAAAATCAAACAATCAATAACCGGAAGGGGAAGTTCATCAAAAGAACAGGTTGCAACAATGTTAGTTAGCTTACTTTCGGAAAAGGTTCAACTTTCACAACTCGACGCAACTGATGCATTGGCTGCTGCTGTTTGTCATTATTTTCAAAAAGATAATCAAAATCAAGGCGATAAATATTCGGGTTGGAAATCTTTTATTTCAAAAAACCCTGATAAAATCCGTTAAACATTAATTCATTATTTTCTTATAAGCTTGCCACCATCGATCGGGGATATCATGTTTACAAGCAGTTTCATAATCTTTATATGAGCAGGGGATTAAATGATGCCTTTCATATTTTGTTTTTTTATTAGATTCTAATGGAACCTCCATCCACCACCGATCACTTTTTTTACTTTTATAAAAAGTAATATCTTCTTTGTGATTTTCAATCGAAACAAAATATTTAATATAATTGTGTTTATCAACGTATGGCCAGTCTTTTTTCCGGTTTGAGAAACCATCCAAAAAATACCATATCATTTGTGCAACGAGCATAGATGTTTGTTCATTATTATCAAAAACAGGATTTGTTTCATAAAAACCTATGGATGATAATTTGTCGCTCATACCGGCATATCTTACTATTTGACAGGCTTCATCGCCAAAAAATCCATTTGGGGAAGCATTTTTGTTGCCCGGAGCATCCGATTGCCTTACCGAAGAAATATCGAAACTCAACAAATCTGCATTACGAATCACAGGTTCGGTTTCTTCAATGTTTTCTTTGACTTTCCCCAAACGATATATATCAAAAAATAAATTATTCATAAGTTCAATAGCCTTTTTATCAACAAAATAAGATTGATAACCAATATTTGAAAAGTTGAATAGAAAATTTGGCTTGTGTAATATTATTTTACTAAGATAAGACCTTGAGTCAAAGTCCTCGATTGATCTTCCTAAATCAAAAAGCGGATCAATATCAACAATATTTATTATTCTCCCTATGCTTTCATATGCCATATAATTAGCAAATGTCAAATCCTGACTCCCTCCTATTAATATGGGGACAATGTTGTTTTTTAACAATTCTGCAATGGTCGAAGAAACAGCAAAATATGTGTCATCAATGGTGTGGCCTTGATGAATGTTTCCCAAATCGGCTATTTTAATTGAAAAATCACCGGTAAAAAGATTGTAAAGATGTTTACGAATTATGTTTGGTGCCTCGGAACAAGCTTTATTATTTACGGCATTTCTATCCTCCAAAATTCCAATAATTGCAATTTCAACAGAAGTAAGATCGGGGAAATTATCAAATTCCGAATAACAGGAAACTTGATCGGCAATTTTTTTTCCGTGATTTGAATTATTGGAGTTAATTTCAGAAAGATCAAGTGGTTTGAAATAAATAGAAATATCCATAATTTAATTAATGAATGAATTTTATATTAAAACTTTCTTTTTCTACTTTTTTTCTGTCTTTTTTGATGTTGCTTTTTTTGATTTTACTTTTTTCGCGGGTGCTTTTGTTGCTGTTGTTTTTTTTGCTACACTTTTTTTAGAAGCTGACTTTTTCCCAGTTGCTTTTTTTGTTGTTGTTTTAGAGTCGAAACTTCCGATAATTTTTTTGCAATCGTCAAAAGTTAATGTTTCTGGTTCAGTAGATTTAGGAATTTTATAATTTTTTTTATTATAAGAAATATAAGGTCCCCATCTTCCTTTCAGTATTTTAAGAGCAGCATCCTCTTTAAATTCTTTAATTAGGCTTTCCCTGACTTTTTTACGTTTTTCTTCTATAACTTCAAAAGCTCTTTCTTTTGTAATTAGATTGGGATCATCGGTTTTTGCAAGAGAATAAAACAATGATTTGTGTTTAACGTATGGTCCAAAACGACCGATTGCAACCAACATTTCTTCGTTTTCATAAGTTCCAATATTTCTTGGAAATTTAAAAAGATCCAATGCTTCTTCAAGTGTTATGGTTTCGATACTTTGCCCGTTTCTTAAACCTGCAAATTTAGGTTTTTCTTCACTATCGGTATCTCCAAGCTGAACCATTGGCCCATACCTGCCGATTTTCACAAAAATATTTTTTTCGGTTTCGGGATGTTTTCCTAATAATTTTTCACCACTAAATTTTTTTGATTTTTCGAGTGTGTCCTCGATTTGGGAATGAAACGGTGAATAGAACTCTTTGATAACTTCATTCCAAATTTTTTGGCCTTCAGCTATTTCATCGAATTCTCTTTCAATATTCGCAGTAAAATTATAGTTTAATATATTCTCAAAATATTGCACTAAAAATTTATTCACAAGCGTTCCAATGTCTGTAGGAAACAATTTTGATTTCTCGTAACCGGTTTTTTCGATTTTTTCGGTTTCGGTAATCTTGTTATCTTTAAGTGAAAGGAAGTTGAATTTTCTTTCTTTTCCTTCCCGATCTTCTTTTACAATATATTCTCGTTTTTGAATGGTTGAAATTGTTGGTGCATAAGTAGATGGCCTTCCTATCCCAAGTTCTTCCATTTTTTTAACGAGGCTTGCTTCTGAATATCTTGGAGGGTGTTGTGAAAATTTTTCAACCCCAATTAATTCCTGCAAATTGAGTTTCTCTCCTTCTTCTAAAGGGGGTAAAAGGCCTTTTTGATTTTCGGAATTTTCATCATCGCTTGATTCTAAATATACTTTCAAAAATCCATCAAATTTAATTACCTCTCCTTTGGCAACTAAATTTTCTTTTGTTGTAGAAATATCTATAGAAACATTAGTTTTCTCCAAAACTGCGTCACTCATTTGAGAAGCAATTGTTCGTTTCCAAATCAAATTATATAGCTTTTTTCCGGCACTGTCGCCTTCAATTTCATGGGTACTAATAAAAGTTGGACGAATTGCTTCGTGTGCTTCCTGGGCACCTTTTGCTTTCGTTTTATATTTTCGGGTTTTTACATATTTTTCACCAAAAAGAGATGTAATTTCATTTTTTGCTGTTGAAAGAGCGAGATTTGATAAATTTACCGAATCTGTTCTCATATAAGTTATTTTTCCCGATTCGTATAATTTTTGTGCTACACGCATAGTATTTGCAACTGAAAATCCTAATTTCCTACTTGCTTCTTGTTGAAGTGTAGAGGTTGTAAAGGGCGCTGCAGGGGATTTTTTTGCCGGTTTTTTTTCAATAGATGCAACTGAAAATTCGGCAGCTTTACATTTATTTAAAAATTCTAAAGCTTCTTCTTTGGTTGAAAATCGTTTTGGTAATTCAGCTTTTAGAAGTTTTTCTCCATTTTGTAAGATAATCTTAAAATCAGCCGTAATTTTATAGTTAGAAACACTAATAAAATTTTTAATCTCTTCTTCTCTTTCCACAATTAATCTAACTGCCACAGATTGAACACGACCAGCGGATAAAGCAGGCTTTACCTTTCTCCAAAGCACAGGTGAAAGCTCAAATCCAACTAATCTGTCAAGAACCCTTCGTGCTTGTTGTGCGTTAACAAGATCAATGTCGATTTTTCTTGGATTTTTTATAGCCTCTTCGATTGCCGTTTTTGTAATTTCGTGAAATACTATGCGTTTTGATTTTTTTTCATCAAGTTTTAAAGCATTGGCAAGATGCCAGGAAATTGCTTCTCCTTCTCGGTCTTCATCGGAAGCTAACCAAACTGTTTCTGCTTCTTTCGCAAGTTTTTTTAGCTCCGAAACAATTTTCTTTTTATCAGACGAAATTTCATAATTTGGCATGAAATCATTCTCAATATCAACACCTAATTGTTTTTTGGATAAATCCATAACATGACCAAAACTTGATTTGACAAGAAAGTCTTTACCCAAAAATCTTTCTATTGTCTTAGCTTTTGCCGGAGACTCAACAATTACAAGATTTTTTACCATAATATATTAAGAAAATTTGGTTTAGAATTTAATAAAATTTTTTGCAAAAGTAAAACAATAAATTTTTACATACACAAATCCGGTTTAATTTAGGGATGAAATAATTCATAATAAATAGAGTATTTTGTTTAATTTTGCAAAAAAATGATAGTTAACTATCTGATTTAAAATAATGTTTATTTTTATTTAAAAAAACAGATAAAAATTGAAAAATAAGAAAAAATTATATATTGAAACCTATGGGTGTCAGATGAATTTTTCAGATAGTGAAATTGTTACATCCATTATGTTGGAAAACAATTATGAAGTTACAAATGATATTTCAGGTGCCGATGTTATTTTTGTAAACACTTGTTCGATAAGAGATAATGCCGAACAAAGGGTTAAAGGGCGGTTAAGAGAATTTTATACTCACAAAAAAAGAAAACCTAATTTGATTATCGGAGTATTAGGCTGTATGGCTGAACGACTTAAATCCAGATTATTAGAGGAAGAAAAATTAGTTGACTTAATCGTTGGCCCTGATTCATACAGGGATTTACCTAAACTTATGCAAACTGTTATCGGCGGAAGCCGAGCAATTAACATTTTGTTATCAACCGAAGAAACTTATGCAGATATTAAGCCTGTTAGGATTGGTACTAAAGGTGTTTCTGCATTTATTTCAATAATGAGAGGATGTGAAAATTTTTGCTCCTACTGTGTTGTACCTTATACAAGGGGAAAAGAACGAAGTCGAAATCCTGAAACAATTATAGAAGAAGCACATAATCTTTTTGAAAAGGGCTACCGTGAGATTACTTTATTAGGACAAAATGTAAACTCATATCATTGGAATGAGAATGGATGGTACTTTGCGAAATTACTGGAAAAAGTTGCTACCATTAATCCTAAACTTAGACTTAGATTTGCAACTTCTCACCCTAAAGATATTTCAGATGAATTATTATATACAATAGCAAAATATGATAATATTTGTAAGTCGATTCATTTGCCGGTTCAATCCGGCAGCGATCGTATCCTAAAATTAATGAACAGAAAATATACAAGAGATTGGTATTTAAACAGGGTTAATGCAATAAAAAAAATCATACCCGAGTGTACAATTTCAACTGATATTATTTCCGGATTTTGTTCGGAAACAGAATCAGATCACAATGACACACTTTCTTTGATGGAAATTGTGGGTTATCAATATGCTTTCATGTTTAAATATTCGGAACGCCCAAATACGATTGCTGCAAAAAAGCTAAAGGATGATGTTCCGGATAAGGTAAAAATCACGAGATTACAGGAGATAATTGTCCTTCAACAAAAACTTTCTTTAAAAAGCAATAAAAATGATGTTGGAAAAACTTTTGAGGTATTAATTGAAGGAGAATCAAAAAGGTCGGAAAATCACCTTTCGGGGCGAAACAGCCAAAACAAAATTGTTGTTTTTCCTAAAGAAAATAAGAAAACAGGGGAATATGCTAATGTTCAAATCCATAAATGTACTTCAGCAACCTTACTCGGAGAAATAGTTCAAAATAATGAATAGTATTATAATGAAAAAGTTAATTTGTTGTAATGGATATTCGATATTTTAGCAAATTTGAAGAAAAAAATATTTGGCATATAAGAAAAAAATAATATAAATTTGCAAATTGATTTTAATAATATATAATAACAATCATTATAACATTTTTTTATAGAATGAAAAAACTCGGAATGAAAAATTTAAATATAGGAATCTTTATTATAATTTTACTAATAACTTCCTGTATTCCACAAAAGAGGATGGTTTATCTTCAAGATAAAAATACTGAGGATACTTTAACAAAATTCTTTAGGGAAAAAGCACCGGAATATAAAATTCAACCTGGTGATAATTTATATATAAAAGTTCATAGCCTTGACGAAAAAACTTTTGCATTTTTTAATAATACTGGGAGCCAAACTCAAGGAGGTTATTATTTGAATAATGATATTAGTGTATATTTAAATAGCTATAATGTTAATGATTTAGGGTTTGTTGATTTTCCTTTCGTTGGAGAAATTAAAGTGCAAAATCTAACAATAGATGAAACAAAAAACCTTATTCAGGAAATAATAAACGAGTTTCTTGTTGAAACTACAATAACTGTTAAACTTGTTAATTATAAAATCACAATGGTTGGCGAAGTAACTCGCCCGGGTGAGTATTCAGTATATCAGGATAATATAAATATTTTTGAAGCAATAAGTTTGGCAGGTGATTTGACAGATTATGCCAACAGAAATGAAATATCTTTAGTTAGGCAAACAAAAAACGGCGCAGTTATAAAAAGAATTGATTTAACTGATAATAAGATACTTGAATCGGATTATTATTATTTAATGCCAAATGATATTTTGTATATTAAACCATTGAAAGGAAAGCAATTTACATTCGCAAATTTCCCATACGCTTTGGTTTTTTCGGCAATTTCGACAACATTATTATTAATTAACTATTTTAAATAAATCAACGTGGAGAATAATTTAGACAATATAAACGCTCAACAACAAGAATCAATTGACTATAAAATTTTATTTTTCAAATTTTACAGATATTGGTACTTTTTTGCATTAACAATTTTTGTTGCATTGGTAATTGCTTTTTTGTTTAATAAATACACTAAACCTGTTTATGAGGTAAGCACAACTGTTTTAGTAGAGGATGAGCAAAATGCGATGGATGCACAATCCCTAATAGGTCTTGGTATGTTTGGTGGCCAAAAAAATCTTGAAAACGAAATAGGTATTCTTCAATCTTACACTTTAGCAAGCAGCACAATAAAAATGTTAGATTTTGATGTTTCTTATTTTATTGAAGAAAATTTCATTTCAAAGGAATTATATAAAGAAAGCCCATTTACAGTAGTTTTTGATACAAATTATCCTCAGCCCGTAAACCTCAGATTTAAATTAACTATTCTTTCTGATAAGGAATTTGAATTAGAGGCTCAAGGGGAAAAAATTAAAACTTATGATTTTAAAACTTATAAAGAAGTTGAAGATGGTGAAGTTGAAAATATTGTAATCAAAAAAAAGCTAAGATTTAATGAGAATATTAGTGAACCAAATATGAAGTTTTACCTTACACTTAATAAAAACTTTGATCCTGAAAAGAATGAAAACCAGACTTACTTTTTTATTTTCAATAGCCTTGAGAACTTAGTTGATAAATATAAATCTTTTGAAATAGAGCCAATTAACAGAGAAGCCTCAATTGTTAAAATTTCCTTGAAGGGTGATAATGTTGAAAAAGCAGTTGACTTTCTTAACATGTTGACTTATGAGTATTTGCAATCAGGGCTTGAAAAGAAAAACAAGATCGCTATTAATACCATAAACTTTATTGATTTTGAATTAAAAGGAATTGCAGATACTCTAATTTATGCTGAAAAGAGCCTTCAGGATTTTCGAACAACTAATGAGGTTATGGATATAGATTTTCTTGCTGAACAGATTTTCGAACAAATGAAAGAATTGGAAAACGAAAAGGCCATATTAATAGTCAAAAACAAATATTATAATCATATAAAAAATTATATTACCGAAAATAAAGATGATATTAATGATATAATTGTTCCTTCGTCAATGGGTATAGAAGACCCAATGTTAAGCCAATTAATCATGTCATTAACAGAGCTATATGCCGAAAAAACCGAAAAATTATATAACACAAGACGTGCAAATCCTTATTTGGTAGCACTAAATTTAAAAATTGAAAACACGAAAAAAAACCTATTGGAAAACATCGAAAGTATTGTAACCACTTCAAACATTGGAATTAATGATATTAACGAGAGAATATCAAAATTGATGCTAAGGGTGAATAAGCTTCCAAAAACACAAAGACAATTGTTTATCATTGAGCGACAATTCAAATTAAGTGATGCGATTTATACCTATTTATTGCAAAAACGCACTGAAGCTCAAATTACCAAAGCATCTAACTTTCCTGATAACGAAATAGTTGACCCCGCTAGAGATAGTGGAGAAGAAGGGATGGTCTTTCCGAAAAAAAGCCTTAACTACATTATTGCCTTAATACTGGGGCTCGTTATTCCTGTCCTTTATATTTTCGGAAAGGATTATTTCAATGATAAAATTGTAGAAAAAAAAGATATCGAAAAACTTACGAACCTTCCAATTATCGGACATATTGTTCATAGCAATAAAGAAAGCAAAATCGTGGTTGCCGACTCTCCAAAATCATCAATCTCAGAATCATTCCGATCAATTAGAACAAATTTGCAATATATTTCAAAAGGAAAAGCCAAGCAAACGATATTGATCACTTCCGATATGGTTAGTGCCGGTAAAACATTTACTTCAATAAATCTTGCATCAATTTTTGCATTATATGGGAAGAAAACTCTTTTGATGGGTTTTGACTTACGTAAACCGAAAATTTATCAGGATTTTGGGCTTACAAATACTGAAGGAATCAGTTCTTACTTAATTAACAAAAGCAAATTTGAAAATATTATACAAAAATCATTTGTTGAAAATTTGGACATTATAATGTCCGGCCCTGTTCCTCCCAATCCGTCAGAATTAATAGCTTCTGAAAAAACAGATGAATTATTTTCAAGGTTGCATGAGATTTACGACTTCATAATAATTGATACACCTCCCGTTGGATTAGTAACAGATGCATTTCTTTTGATGAAATATTCGGATGCAAATATTTTTATTGTTAGACAAAACTATACAAATAAGAAAATTTTCGAATCAATAATTTCTGATGTAGAAAAAAGAAATATTCCTAATATTAGCATTTTAATAAATGACGTGAAATTATCAGGAAATACTTATGGATATGGTTACGGTTACGGTTACGGTTACGGCTACGGTTATGGCTATGGTTATGGCTACGGCTACGGCTACGGTTATGGCTATGGTTATTATTCTGACGATAAAGAAAAAGAGAAAAAACCTATCTTGAAAAGAATTTTTAACAAATCATAATTGTTTATTAGCTTTATTAATTCATTAAAAAACCATTAAAATGGTTAAAATACAGATATTTTTGTTAAGCAACCCACGACTTAAGTCGTGGGCTAAGATTCTTGTTATTAACTGTTTTAACAGTTTTGGGAATTATTCAGGTTAGAAATAATAACTAAAAACATCAAATAAATAAAAAATTGTAATTATTTTGTCTAATGATAAAAAAATTGAGTAAATTTGTAACTCAATTAAAAGTATGCTTGAGACTTTAATAACATCAAAAACAAGGTTAAAATTATTGCTTAAGTTTTTCTTAAACAGTAATTCAAGCTCCTATTTAAGAAATTTGGAGAATGAATTTGGTAATTCTTCAAACTCAATTCGTATTGAACTAAACAGATTTGAACAGGCTGGATTGTTGAAATCAGAAAATATTGGTAATAGAAAATATTATCAGGCCAATACTAATCACCCATTATTCCCTTCAATACATAATCTTATTATTCAACAGATTGGATTTGATAAAATAATTGAAACCGTTATTGAAAAATTGGGAAAATTAAAATGTTGTTATGTAGTTGGAGATTTTGCTCGTGGGATTGACAACAAGAGAATAGAAATCATTTTTGTTGGAGATAGAATAAAACAAGATTATTTAATTAGCCTCATTAAGAAAGCAGAAATATTAATTAAGAGAAGTATTCATTTTGAGGTTTATAATGATAAAGAATTAAAGAAGTCTAATATTTTTGAGAAAGGAACACCCTCTTTATTATTATGGAAAGAGTAAAAAATAATTGTTAAATTATGCAGATTATTTCGAATAATGTTAAAAAATGGTTAGTGATTTATACGAGGCCGAGAGCAGAAAAGCAGGTCAATGAACGACTAATCAATGATGGATTTGAAACATTTCTGCCATTACAAAAAGTTATTCGTCAATGGAGTGATAGGAAAAAGAAAGTTGAAATTCCTTTATTTAGCTCATACATTTTTATTTATACAAGAGAAAGAGAAAGAGAAAAAATATTGAATGTTTACGGTGTTGTTAGATTTGTTTTTTATTTGGGGAAGCCTGCTGTTGTCCGTGAAATTGAAATTGAAAACATAAAAGAGTTTTTACATAGAACAAAAGGCTCAGAGGTAAAGTTTGAACGTAATGAAATGGTCGAAATTACCGAAGGCCTTTTAAAAGGAAAATGTGGTATCATCGAACAAATTGGAAATAAAACATTAAAATTAAGTATTGAGCAATTAGGTGTTAGCTTAATTGCAGACGTACATAAAAGTACTGTCAGACAATTGTCTGAATAAAATAACCCCCTGTGGGGAAAAAGATTTTCTGATTTTCGGAAAATCAA
>JAEINX010000099.1 GCA_016342645.1 Bacteroidales bacterium
ATATATTCTGATATTTGTTTATATGATTGGTCGTTTCGGATAGTGTGTTCCCAATAATTCCGTTGCCATAATTTTCCATCAAATGTTTGCCAATTATTGTTTTTTACACCACGTATGTAATCAACGGTTGTAATGGATTGAAATGCACCAACCATATCACCCAAGGTTTTTTTGTTTGCGGTTTCCGTAGGGGCACACCCTTGTGGTTGCCCTTTTTGGAAATTGTCATTATTGTTTTTATTTGATGCAACAACATCGTTTTGAACGACAACATCGTTTTGAACGACAACATCGTTTTGAACGACAACATCGTTTTGAACGACAACATCGTTTTGGGCAACCACGAGGGTTGCCCCTACGATTTCCAATATGGCATGGAAATGATTGGGCATGACGATATATTCGTGCAATTTGATATTTGGAAATCGTTGTGGTAATATCAACCATTGGTTTTCAACCATTTTCCCTGCATCATTTAATATCATTTCCCTGTTTTTAATTTTGTGGAATAAACATTTCCTGTTTTTTACACATATGGTAATAAAATACAATCCTTCTTGCGAATAATTGTATCCTTTTAGGCGGATACTGCGTCGGTGGCGGATATTTTTGTTGTATTTCATTAATTTTTCCAGTTTCATTTTTTCACTTTATCCTTTCCTCTTTAATCTTTAGCCTTTAGCCTTGTTTTCTGTTAACAAATAAAGATAAGCATCTTCCAAATTAGCTTTCACCTCTCTTGCTTCAGCCGAAGGAGCTTTATCGGCAAGGCAACGTATTCTAATGTTTTCTCCATCACGTAAATGATTAATAATTATATAATCGTCTTTCATTTCTTCAAATTTTGCAGCCAGAATGTTTAATGTCCAAACTTTTCCTTCTGCTTTTCTCGCCATCTGGATTGGTGCACCCAAATATTTTACTTCACCGGTTTTCATTACAGCAACTCTTTTACACGAACTTGCCACATCTTCAATAATATGAGTTGAAAAAATTACTATACGTTCGAGGCTAAGCTCAACCAGTAAATTTCTGAAACGAATACGTTCTCTCGGGTCAAGGCCAGCTGTTGGTTCATCAACTACTAAAATACGCGGCAGATGCAATAAGATTTGTGCAATTCCGATACGCTGCTTCATGCCACCCGAAAATGAACCTATTTTTTCATTTCTGTTTTCAAACATGTGAACAGCTTTTAAGACATATTCAACTCTTTCGGTTCTATTTTTTTTATCATAAAGTTTTTTAAGAATTCCCATATAATGTAAAAAATCCCAGGCAGTCATATTTTCATACATTCCGAATTCCTGTGGAAGGTAACCAATTAAACCCTGTAGTTCTTCACGCTTTTCAGCAACATCAATTCCGTTTATTGTAATTTGACCGTAGCTTTGCTCCAATATCCCACAAATGATTCGCATCAAAGTTGATTTCCCGGCACCGTTTGGCCCAAGCAATCCAAACATTCCGTTTTCAATTTTTAAAGAAACACTTTTTACGGCCTTGAAAGGAGTTTTCTTTTTCCCAATAATAGGAATTATCAAAACAAAACGACAGAATGCTTTTCTAATCCCTTTAAATCTTCCTTTTATTCTATTTACATTAACTTTGTTTTTGTATAGGTTGTCTGATGTAACTTTAACGGAAATAGCAAGATACCATAAAAAACCCATTGGAAGAACCAAGCCTGCTAAAGCGTATTTTTCATAAAACAAAAATAATGCGACAGCCGGAAAAGCCCAGAAAAGCAGTTTACAAATCAACATTATAACTCTTCTGTTCCATTTAAATTTATTAAGAGTTTTAAGATTTTCTGCGTACTTTTTAACAGGGTTTAAAATACTCACAACAATTACATATAAAATAATCGGTAGGATAAAATACCATAAACCGTTTTCTAAATGATAATAAATAAAATATATAATAAATCCGACTAATGGCAATTGCCACAAGAGACAATCAAAATCTTTTATTGAAGTAAATTCATGTTCGATACCAAGCCGTTTTCTGATCTTTATTCCCGACTTCCATTCACGGCGGAATCTGCTATCCCAGTCATATATTTTTACCAGATTTCTTATTTCAATATGCAGAGAATCATTTTCATCAATAAGTTTTTCGCTTGCTTTACGCATGCTGCTTTGGATAAAATAGATAGTAGCAGGAACTGAAATCATCAGAACAATAAAGTCAATTACTTGCCAAATTCTGCTATCCACTTCCATATAAATATAATATGATCCGGCAATCCAAAGCACTATTTGAATGGCTTTTATATATACTTTTTGCTGCTTCATCCAATGTAGAGAAGTTTGCAAACCCGAATGAAGAGTTGGAATGAAAACAATCGTTAACAAAGTACTTAAGGCCAAACCACCGATTACAGTAACAGCAAAGGGAACACCAATTTGTGTTACATATTCGGCTTTTCCCATTGCCAAGGGAATGAGTGCAATAATGGTTGTAATAGCCGTAATCAAAATTGGCCTTACTCGTGCCAGGCCTGCCATAATCAATGCTCTTGATTCATTATAACCTCGTTTTTGAAGAACTCTTGAATAATCAATCATCAGAATTCCGTTGTTGACAACTATGCCCAATAGAATTAAAAATCCGGTAAAAACATTTGCATTCATAATTGAATTTCCGGTAAGAATCAATGCTATCAAAGACCCAACAGCAGCCAATGGGATAGAGAACATCATCACAATTGGAACAGAAAATGATTCAAAAACCGAGGCAAGTATCATGTATATCAATATAAAAGCCATTAAAAACAGAAAAGCAAACTCACTGAGATCATCTTCTTCATGAATGACTTCAACTACCATTTCCGAACTGATATTTATATTTTCAATTAATTCATCAACTTCAATCCGTGAAGCTTCAAGTAAATCTTTTTCATCATTAATTTCATCAATGAATTCATAAACCAATTCAAGTTGTTTTTCCTGATTTGTTCTTTTAATTGTCGATAAACCTTCGGTAAAATTAAAATTGCTTATGT
Source organism: Bacteroidales bacterium (assembly GCA_016342645.1). Lineage (GTDB taxonomy): Bacteria > Bacteroidota > Bacteroidia > Bacteroidales > JAEINX01 > JAEINX01. The sequence goes on from JAEINX010000099.1 coordinate 3,008, forward strand.
TTTGCATCTCAAATTGAGAGCCCTGCAAACCTTTTACGGCAAGGGTTTTCAGATCGCTGACATTTCTATCTTTTTGTTCGTCTATTACGATGGTTTTAATTTGAATATCATATTCATCGTTTCCCTGTTTAAATTTAACACCACTCGAAAATTCATGTGGAAATGAATTAAGCTCCGAAAGCACCGAAGTAACGGGAATATCATAAATTCCCATCATTTGTTTATCGAAATTCAAAACAAGCTCGGGCCTCTTATTTGGAATTCTGATATTTATTCGTTCGATTGATGACAATTGTTCGATATAATATTTTATATCGTTAGCAAGATTTAACATTTTATCGAAGTCCTGTCCTTTGATAACAACTTTTTCACGCTGCGTTCCAATTCCAAGTATTCTTCCGAAATCATCATCTTCTTCAAAACCTCCACTTCCAAAATGTCGGCCGGTTGTTGGTGGATCCCAACTGAATTCAGCTTGCTTAAGATCAGATAAACGCTCAAGTATTTCATTTTTTATTCCCGGAATCGACATATTTCTAATATCATTGTAATCTTCCAATAAAGAAATAGTCAGCATTGCTTCTTCCTCATAAATTTGACTTATAACATCTTCTTTTTCTTCAAGATTTTCTAACTTTTTTTCGGCTTCGACAATAAGCAAATCGGTATTTTCCAAAGTTGTGCCTGCAGGCATGGTTACATAAAGTGTCAAATCTTTTATTTCAGGCTCTTCATTTGAAGAAATACTTAATGTAACACTAAGCAGTAAGCTGATAAAAAACACAGCTAATGCACCAAGAATAGTGCGTCCGGGGTTTCGCATACAGGTTTTCAGCAAAACCATATATATTTGAATGAGTCTATTGTGGTAAGAAATGCTTTTAAAAAGAACAGGTCTGGCTTTTCCTTTCCATTTCAGGAAAGTATGGGTTATCATCGGGATCAGTAACAAGGCAACCGCAAGTGAAACTAAAAGTGTTGATATAATTGACACACCTATATGTTTTCCGAGAAGCCCGATAAAAAAGTTAGTGGAAAAAACAAAGGGTAAAAAAACTGTTATCGTTGTTAGTGTTGCTGCAAAAATTGATCGCCATACTTCTTTTGTGCCCTGAACGACAGCTATGTCGGGATCAATTTTTTTTGAAGCCAGTCGATAAATATTTTCCAAAACAACAACACTGTTATCAAGAAGCATGCCTATTGCCAAAGCCATTCCCAAAAGGGTCAAGCTATTAATGCTTACTCCGTAAGCATAAAAGAAATTAAAAGCCGTATAAACGGAAATTGGGATGGCAAGTGCAATGGCAATCACAAGCCTAAAGTTCTTGAGAAATATCCAAAGAACGAAAATGGCCAATATTCCGCCAATAATCGCCAATCTGATTATCAGATCAATATTTTTTTCCATGGTTTCTGCAGAATTATACTGAATAACCATTTCAATATCTTTGGATTTTAATTCATCATTTATTATGTCAATTTGCTTTTTTACTTCATTTGCAAGTTCAATTATATTTGCCTGAGAATCGCGTGAGAGTTGAATGGTTACGGCATCTTTTCCATTTACGCGGCTATATGAATTTTGCTCTTTAACGCCAAAATGAACCGAAGCAATATCTTTTAATTTAATTGAACCTTGGCTTTTAACAACTACTTCATTGATTTCATTTATATTTGAAAATTCGGAGATTACATTAACAAAATGCAATTGATCGTTTTTGGAAACTTTTCCTGCAAAAGTCCTTGCCTTACTGTTTTGGTTAATTGCCGATCGCACATCGGCTGGTGAAATTCCATAACTTTTGCAAACATCTTCGTCAAGAATAATATCTATTGATTTTTCTCTTCCACCAAAAACTTCGGCGTTTGAAACTCCGTCAATATTTTCGATTTTATTAATTATTTCCTGATCGACTACTTGCCTTACCCGATTTACTCCACCGCTTCCCCTGGCCTGGATTGTCATAAACATAGTGTTTATTTGCTCAAGGTCAAATTTATAAACCTGAACCATGAATTCTTCAGGCAGGTTCATTTTTATCTCATCAATTTTTTCAACTAATTTCAGGTAAGCAAATTTAATATTAACCGATTGCTGATAAGAAATCCTAATACTTCCTTGTTGCTGTCCGGCGCTTGACTCAATTTTCTCAACTCCTTCAAGCGTCCCAATTGCCCCTTCTAACGGGATTATTGCCTGGTTTTCCATGTATTCGGGATCAACCTCCAGCATGCTCCCAACCTGCACAAATAAAAACGGTATTTGAGCATTTGGGTAAAGCTCGACAGGAAGTTGTTTATAGGAAAAATAACCAAGCATAGTTAGCCCCGTAAAGAGCATGGCAATAAGTACTTTTCGCTTTATTATGAAATTCATTTTTTTATTTTAGATTTTACTTTTTGAATTGAGATTTTTCATTCTATAATTAAGATTTTTGATTTATGAAAGCGTTCAACCAGTTTAAAAATTTTGGCTTCAAATTGTCGCGTTCTTCTAAGTAATTCTTCTTTGTCCATTTTCTAATTCTCAATTCTTAATTCCAACAATTCTTTCTTTTATTCTTTCAAAAACATAATAAACACATGGAATTACAACAAGTGTTAATAAAGTTGATGTGATCAATCCTGCAATTACGGCAATTGCCATTGGTGAACGCAACGCAGCACTTTCGCCAAAGCCTATTGTTAGGGGTAATAATGCAAGAATTGTTGTTATGCTTGTCATAATTATCGGCCTGATACGGTTTTCTCCGGCACTGATAATTGATTCACGCAGAGTTTTTCCGGCTGCTTTAAACTGATTGATTGCATCGACAAGAATAATTGAATCGTTAACTGCAATTCCGGCTAACATAATTATTCCGATATAAGCCATAATATTCAACGGAATTCCAAGTATAAAGAATGCCCAAACCGCCCCCACGCCGGCAAGTGGAATTGTGAGCAAAATTGTAAAAGGATGAATCAATGACTCGAATTGTGAAGCCATTACCATATAAACAAGAATAACCGAAAGCAATAATGCAAAACTCAGGTTCGACATAGCTTCCTGTCGTTTCTGTTCTTCTCCAACAATTTCAAATTGATAGCCTTGCGGGAAGTCAATTGAGTTTAAAGTTGCACGCAGATTTTCAATAACTTTATCAAATGCTACCGAACCCTGAATATCGGCACTAACTTTTCCGATGCGGTTCTGATTTCGGCGATGCAATTGTTTGGGCGAAACAGAATTTTCGATATATGCTACTTCATATAGAGGCACTTCTTTATCACCACTTTTCAATTTAATTGAATTAAATTCATATAAACTTATCTCCGGCAATCGTATGGTAATATCATTCATCTCGCCATCTTTTTCATATTTACCGGCATTTTTTCCCATCAATAAATCTTTAAGCTGAGTAGTTATGCTTTCAGCAGTCAAATCATAAACCCCTGCTTTGTAGCGATCAATAACAACATCAATTTCGGGAGCACCTTTTTCGATACTGGTTTTTACATTTAATAAATATGGTATTTCCAGCATCTTGTTTTTTATTTCGATTGTAACTTCATCAAGCACTTGAATGTCTTCGCCTTTAACTTCGACAACTAAAGGAGCGTCTTCTGTTCCCATCGTTGATTGCAAAGCAGTTTGATCACGAATAATTGAAATTTCAGCATCAGGGATTTGATCCATCAGTTCTGCAATTGTAGAAATTATTTCATCAGATTGGTTGATAGCTTCATTTTTCAAACTAATTTTAATGTTTGCTGTATTTTCATTTTGAAAAACAGATTTTTCACTACCGTAACCACTTGTAGGACCGATCTGGCTAAAAATAACATCAACTTTTTCGTCAAGGATTTCATTTATCATTGATTCTATTGTCCTAACTGTTTCGGCAGTATGCTCAAGTTGAGTTCCTTCTTTTAATTGCAATTCAATAGTAAATTCATTAGTTCCGCTCTTGGGAAGATATTCATTCCCGACATAAGGGAAAATATAAACTGTACTCAATAGAATTATTATTGAAAAAAGAATTATCAGATATCTATAATTAAGCATTTTAGATAATAATCCTCCATACCACCGAATACGAACGGATTTGATATTTTTTTTCAATGTTTTTTTTCCATAAGCGAAATTAAATAACATTGGTATCATTAAAATAGCAACAAATAAAGAAGCTAATAATGAAAAAGCCACCGTCCACGCTTGATCTTTAAACAAAGCTCCCGAGGCACCATGTAAATACACTATCGGGAGGAAAACCACAATTGTTGTAAGAGTGGAGGCAACAATAGCTCCGCCAACTTCAGCAGTACCATTTATAGCTGCTTCTTTGACGGACAAACCTGATTCTAAATTTCTGAAAATATTTTCAACAACAACTATGGCATTATCAACCAGCATACCTGCCCCGAGGGCGAGGCCTCCCAGAGTCATAATATTTAAACTCAACCCATTAAAATACATGAGGTTGAAAGTGGCAATTACAGAAATTGGAATGGCAAAACTAATAATTGCGGTAACTTTTAATCTTCTTAAAAAAACAAATAAAATTATTACAGCCATTAAAGCTCCAATTAAAGCGGTTTCTTCAACTTCATCAATAGACTCTTGAATGAATTTCCCTTGATTTTGGACTATTAAAAATTCATAACCCGGCAATGCTTTTTTAACTGTTTCCATTGTTTCATTCAAGTCGTTAACGGCTTTAACGGTATTAAATCCGGTTTCCTTGAAAATTGAAAGTCCGACACAACGATCACCATTAATTCTGACAATGTTTTGAGGGTCTTTATTTACAAAACTTACTGTCGCAACATCTTTCAGAAAAATGGGTACTTTATTGCTTATAGAATTATTTGCTTGTGCGTTTTGATCGGGATTAATTTGTTTATAGCTAACAACCAAATCTTCCAGATCACGAATATTTTCAAGAAGGCTTGCTCCTTTAATAATATATTTTTTACCCATTTCGACTATTGATCCACCCGAAACGTTTCGGTTCATATTTTGAATCTGTTGAACAATTTGTCCGGCTGTTAGGCCAAATGCATCCAACCTATACTGATCGGTTTCTATCAAAACTTCTTTTTCTTGTGTACCCGTAAGTGTAACATCGGCTATACCTTCAAGCCGAATTAATTCATTTCGGATATAATTCTCACCCACTTTTCTGAGTTCATCCATGTCGGTAATTTCAGGGTGCCGCATACCAATTATCATCACGGGTGAAGCGTTTGGATCATGTTGGGTGATCGTGAATTCGTCAATATCAGAGTTCTGACTAAAAGTTGTAAGTGCTTTTTGAATGTCCAAAAAAGCCTCATCCATGTCTCTACCCCAAGCATATTCAACAGTTACTCTTGCTGATCCCACCATGCAAATTGAAGAAACCTGAGTAACTCCTTTTTGCCGAATCGACAATGATTCAATGTTTTCGATATATTGTTTTTCAATTTCTTCGGGTGGCCGTTCACCGGCTGAAATTTCAATAAAAATCCGTGGAGCATTCATTTCCGGCAATAAATCGACACCCAATTTCCTTAACGAAATCCACCCCAACAAAATAATTGCGAGAGCAATCATTGAAACCGTTACAGGATAATTAACCGAAAACTGTGTTATTTTTTTCATGTTTTGCTTTAAAGTTTCAAATTCAATCTAAAATCAAAAATTCATAAATCCAATCACTTCACTACTTTCACTTTCGAGCGATTTCTTAGGGTTTCAAATCCTTTTATTACTATTCGGTCGTTTTTTTCGAGGCCGGAAATTATCTGGACTTCTTCGGGATTCTCTAATCCAAAATTAATAATTCTTTCTTGTGCAAGGCCTTTATTAATAATAAAAACCGTATTACCTCTTTGTTTTGATAAAATAATATCCTTTGGTATAACTATTGCACTATCAAGAGAAGCCACGATTATTTCGCCTTTGGCAAACATTCCGGGACGCAAAAGAAACTCTGGATTATTAATTTTTACTATTGCTTTGAACGAACGGGTTTCAGGATCAATAGCCGGTGATAGTTGAGCAATTTTACCGGAAAGTGTATCATCGGGAATTGTATAATTCATTATTCTAATTTTTTGCCCAACTTTGATAAGGTTAATATTTTTTTCGGCAAGATTTAGTTCCATGAGAAGTTTGCTATAATCTAATAATTTAACCAATAAAGTATTTGCATCAATTTTTGTTCCTTGCGTAAAATATGGAAGGTCAACGATTACTCCTGAAAACAGGGCAGTAATCTTCATCTTTTTTAAACGGATTAACGCATCCTCGTAAGCATAATCAGAATTAATAAACTCGATTTCAGCATTTTTTAATTCGCTTAGTGTAACACCTCCTTTTTCGTATAATGACTTTTGCTTATCGAAGACTTGCTTTGAAATTTCGAGATGTAATTTCAAAGATGATATTTTCATGTTATTTTCATATTCTTCATCTTCAAGAAAAATAATTTCATCTCCTTTTTTAACATAATCACCAAGCATATAAGGCTTACCGGTCGAAGGATTTGTTAAAAGTGTGTATTTACCTGAAATCTCCGATCTGAGGCTAACTTCCTTTTCGGGTGTTACGCTTCCGGTTGTAGTTATATACTTTTCAATGGATTTGGGTTTTACTTCCATAACCGAAACAGGTACCGAAATATCTTTATTCAAATCAGGTGCATTTTCGTTGCAAGCCATAAAAAGGCAGGCAATAAGGATAAGGGTTATTACTTTCTTCATGTTTTTATTTTTTAAATATTCATTATTCCTTTTTTAAGTGTCTAAAGTACTTAGAGTGTCTTTAGTATTTAAAGTACCTTTAGTTCTCATTAATTTATAGTTTAAGATTTTTACTAATTGATGTATAAATTGCTAACAGTTCATTTGCTTCAGTTAATATAATTTGTAATTTCTTGGATTCAACCCATGTTAATACTTCAATAATCTCCAACCAATAAACTGTTTCACTTGCTTCACTTTCGCATATTTTAATTTTATTTTTAAAATCTGCTTTACTTCTTGATCGGTTTGCTTCCCTATAATTTGCTCCAACGCTTGTCCCCGATTTAGAAAGTTGATACCTTATCACCCTGCCCTCAGGAGTATTTGGTAAAAAAGCAGACATTTTTATGATACTAATGGCAACCTTTTTAGTCCTTAATTCTAATTGCTTACTGAACTCTTTATTGTCCATATTTATTTTTTTCATAAGTTCATTTGGCTTTCTAAGTACTTAGAATACTTAAAGTACTTGGAGTGCCTAAAGTACTTAATTTTTATGTCTTTTGTTTATTACTTATTGAAGTATAAAATGTGAATAGTTTTTTGCTTTGTTTAACATAATTTGTAATTTCATTGATTCTACCTTGTTTAATAATTCTTGCTAAACTTTTTTTTTCATAATGTTTTTTTCTTAAGTTCATTATGCACTTTAAATACTAAAGGCATTCTAAGTACTCCAAGTACTCAAGGCACTTTATACTTATTTCTCTCTTATATTCTCCTGCAACTCCTTTGGCACAAAAGAAGTATTGTTTTCAAAATCCCACAAAGATTGAATTTTCATATTTATTAGTTCAAGTTTATAATTTATCAATGAGTTTGCAAGGTCCATTTTTTTTTCCGAAAGTTGGTTTTGGAAAAGTTCGAGATCCATACTTGTAAGATCACCATTTCGATAACGTTCCAGATTTATTTCATAAGTCAATTGAGCATTTTTTTCGTTCTGCTTAGCAATTTCAATTTGTAAAATCAGGTTATTTAAATTTCTATATATTTTTCTAATATTAATTACGATATCATCTTTTAAATTTTGAATATCTATTTCCTTAGATTCCACCGCAATTTCGGCGGCTCTGATCCTTGCTTTTCTTTCGCCCCAATCGAAAATTGGAATTGAAAATGTAACATCAAACTGAGGGCTTTTGGTTGCTTTATCATAAATATTAACAAATTTCTCATTATTCCCCATAATTCCAATTGAGAGTTCCACATCACCCCTAAATTCATTTGTTGCAGATGTTTCAATCAGATTAAATTTTGATGTATTAAGTTCAATTTGTTTTTGACTTAATTCAAGCCTTTGAGTTAAGCCATTTTCAATTGCTTTATCCAAAGAAACACTTACTGCTTGATAATCAACGTCTGTTGAAACCTGTATATCCTCATAAAGTGATAAACCAATCAATAGTTTAAACTGATCTTCGGCATTTTCCAGTTCCACTTTTTTATTATCTAAATTCGATTTGCTTGTTGCATAATTCAATTCAGCCTGATACAGTTCCTCTTTAGCAGACAAACCACCTTCAACCTTAGATTGAATAATTTCTTTACTGATTTTTTGATTTTCAAACTCTTCTTCAGCAATTTTTAAAGCCATTTGCTTTTGGTATATCGCATAAAAAGCCTGATTAACATGATATTCCATATTTAACATTTCAATGGAATATGCTAAAGTTGCATTTTCAAGATTCAATTGGTTTCGTTCCAAATCAAGTTTAGTTTTATTATACGTAAACAAAGGTTGATTATAAGCTAAAAACAAGTAATTATTAAATCCGTTGTAATATGAAGTTGAATTATTTCCTTCTGAATAATTATCCTGATACCCAAAATCATTTCTTAAAGACAAAGATCCATCAGAGAATTTAAACGGTTGGGAAATTATCAGGCTGGCATTTGATCCTTTATCTTCAGTAGTGTACCATTCTGAAAAAAATTCATCATATCTTTCTTTACGAGAATATTCAAAAGGAGTAACATTAAAAAGAAAACGAGATTTTAATGAAGCTAATTGGGCATTTAAATATTCCTTATTTTTTTCCATATTTAATCTTGATTGCTTAATATCAGGACTATTCTCAAGAGCTATATCCAAAGCTTGTTCACGAGTTATAATCTTTTGTGAATATGAAAGCTGGTAGGCACTAAGAATTACCGTAAGGACAAAGATTAGTTTAATTGTTTTCATATTTAAAAATATTTGTTCAAAATATTCAGTTTCAATTCTAAAATGTAAATTTTCAATTTTATTCATTATTCACCCATTTAATTGCATCGGCAAAAATCATTTCACCGATTGATTTATTGGTTAGCTCAACTTTTGCATTTGAAGGGCTTATAAAAAAGGTTCCAAGATAATTCCATCCATCCTCCAATTCTTCGTCCGATAATGTAAATTCCTGCATTCCACCATCATGAAAAACCTTGAAATTATAATTGGATTTTCTATTTGCTCTTCTAGTATTTAATTTATTAATGTGGCAGTAAACATCGTATTGGCCTTCATTTTCTAACGGTGCTTCCCAGATAGCAGCACGTTCGCCATGACCTGATTTTGTATAAACTGCCGACCGAACATATTTTCCATAAAATGCTGAACGCAAAACAGATTTCCATTCAGCCGGAGGACTCCAATAGCGTATTCCCGAATATTTGCAGCCTTCTTTTTTATTTTCGTCAATTAGTGATTTTAAGTATGATTTTTGCAAATCCTGTGTAAATTCAAAATTATCGCTTTCATTGTCAACAATGATTTCATTTTCATTCAAAATATCATCATAAAGTTCACAATTTTTAACTTCATCAAAAACAGCCACTTTTCTGATTTCGTCAAACGCAGAAAAATCATAGATAAGGTTATTCGGCAGATTTTCGGAAATATGAGTGTAAATATTCATTCGAGCCGGTTCGCTCGTAAATACAAAACCAATTTCTTTGGCTGTTTTTGCCGGAATATGAATTTTTTTTGTAAAATCAGGGGCTTCATTTTCCTGACGGCGGCGACGGACTCTATTTGGATCGGAAAGATCAATATTAATCGTTATCAAACCATCAACTTCTTCGGGATTTGATATTTTAAAACGTATTTGATATTTTGAAAATTCTCCTTCCATTACTTTATAAGTCTGAAGGTCTTTGATGAGAAAGCCCGGCAATTCCTTTTTTGAATACCAATTACTTACTTCATTAGTAATGTTTTCATTAAACTTGTTTTCAATTTCTTTTTCAAAATCTTCAAATGAAAAAGACCTGTGTTTATATTTTTCAATAAATCTATTCAAAAACTTATTAAATTCATCTTCACCATATCTTGCTCTGAAAACCGAGAACAGGTACTCCCCTTTTCCAATTATAATATCATTTAATATAATATCTTCATTTTCATTCTGATCGTCATCAAATGAAGTTTCTATTCCGGTTTCTAACAAACGATTTAATGAAGCTTCTTTCAGTTCAAGATTGATACGCTCACCTTTGTTTACACCGGTAAAAAACCATCGGTACGAAGCAAGCGAGTTTTCGTTTCTGTCTTTCAAATATGCTTCGAGTGACATGTTTAGGACAGGCCATTTTTCAGAATTAAATTGTGTAATAAAAGAGTAATAGTTTGGAAGAAGTGTATATGTGTTTCTGTCCATAACGTCAAACATATACCATTCTTCATTATTGGCCATATAATTTCCACGTACAAACCTTTTAAAAATTCGCGACTGAAGTTCTGCGGGCGATACCTCTTCGTTATCGCGGATCATACGCCGTTCGAATCGTTTCTTTCGCTTTTTGAAATCAGTTTCTTCCAGAATCACTCCCTTTTCGGGGTAAAACATAATTTCGGGCTGAACGGCATCGCTACTTACCGACCAGATATGTTTATCTAAAGCAAAATGCAGAGGTATTTCAGCTAAAATAAAACGCTCAAAAGGATACTCAAGCCCGATCTTGGTTTCGTATTCATTTTTTAATTCACGAATTATATTAGGAAGACTATCTTTAAAATCAGGAAGGCTATCGATAGAATTCATAAAATGATTCAAAAAATATTGATTGCCGTCTTTTGCATAAATGCTGTATTCAATTGAATCAACACTAATTGAATATTTATTATAATCAGCTATCAATAAGCTAATTTTCGGTAAGACCATTTTTGGTTTGAAAGCAAATTCACCGGTCATTAATTTTGTAGGTTCACCTTGTGAAACAGCCACGAGATTAGTATCTGTTTTTACCTTTAGCGAAAATTTCGTAAAATCCGGAAAGTGTAGTGCAGGGATGTTTGTTGCGTAACCCACTCCTGAAGTCGGATACCATAATGACTCGCTGGTCAGGCAAACAAATTTATTCTGTAAATAAGCATATCGCTTACGAATCCTAAACATTTCAAGCGAGAAATTATCCGTGTATTCATCGAGGTCCTGATCCAAAAAATGAGTGCTTTCATTTATTGTTCCACGATAATTTAACGACAATTCGGCGCTATCACCGGAAAGTAAGCCGCCCGGATAATCTATCAATACCAAATGTAAGTTTCGTTGATATTTTAGTTCTTTTCCTTGAGATTTTGCCGAAACAATATGCAGTGATGGATTAAGGCTAAAAATTAATGTATCTATTTTTGAATTAGTTTTATTACAAATTTCCAAATTGGCCTGAACAGCAATTTCCTTTCCAAGATGCTCAAGTTCGATATCACAGGATATAACTTTTACTTTTGGTGTATCAACATAATTGTTGTTCAATTCAATCATTTGCTCTTTGAAATGAATAGTTTCTTTTTTCAAACCAATATATTTTTCGGCAAAAAAACCTGCTAAACACAAACATAGAATTGTAAGATAAACCGGAAAAGATGCCATTTTTTTTGATTGGGGCAGTCGTTGCAATCTAAAAACAGTAAAAAATATCAGTCCAAGCCCAAAAAAGAAATATATTCCGCGATGTATCAAAACCTCATTAAAATTCCCAAATCCACCGATAGTTGAATTCATCATGGGTATTTGATAAGCAATATAATCGAACAGATGATAGTATTTTGTATTTAGATAAAATATTGTTAAAGCAATGTAGCCCAGAAGTAAAATGAAGGTAATTGCCTGGTTTTTTAATAAGATCATTAAAAAGAATGATAAACCCAAAATAAAAACCAAAGTCGGTAGGCTAATAAGCAAAGGATAGAAAAAGAACTCCCAAATTCCCTGAGTTGAATCGCTGCTGATGAATGAAAAACCAATTCCCATCATCAGGATAACTAAATTCAAGATGAAAAATACAGATAAAATTCCGAGAGCCTTCCCGAGAATATACTCGGCATTTGTCATCGAACGTGCATAAATTACCTCAACCGTATCGTTTTTTTTGTCTTGCTTTAAGAATTCGGAAGCTAAAAAAACTGCAACAATTGCTTGCCCAAGATTCAAAATGATAAGGTTAGCATAAGGAATTGCTGCCGGCAGTGCTCTGTACATCCAGGGGGCACCACTTGCCGGAACAAATACTGCCACATTAAAAATGCCCAAACCAATAACTGCCAGACCTGCGAATATCCTAAAAAACCAGGAACGCAACAGGGTTCGCATTTCGTAGCGGGCAATTGTTCGTATGAGGTGAAATTTAATCATTGGTCAATGGGTGAATTAGTGAATGAGTGAATGCTTGAATGATGAAATGTATAGGGATTGTTTATAGTTACCATAGGATGTTTTTTTTGCTCTATGTTATTTTTAGTGTGTATAAAACTAATTCATTATGTATGGATTAAACATTCAATACTCAACATACAATATTCAATTTTCATTATTTCTGCATATTTTGACTTCGCAGTTTCAATACTTTTATAAATTACAGCTATTAACACTTCTGTTTCTTTCATTTTCTATTTATTTACTTTTTTATAGATTTTTGAATGTTGCTTATTGAATGTTTTTTTTATCAATCTCAAATTCTCATAATCAAAATATTTCTTTTTCGGTCATATTTCTAATAATGTTGATTTATTCAATCATT
>JAEINX010000100.1 GCA_016342645.1 Bacteroidales bacterium
TTTTTTAGATTGAATAATTACTTTACTTAATTGACAAATCTTCTTTCCAGACCCTCAAAATAAATTTTAGCCAAATATTTATTTATTGATAAAAACCGAAAACTGTGATATTTTGACCGCTAACTGATTTATTCTTGTTTGATTTCTCAAAATGACTAACTTTGTTTAAAAAAATAAATCAATTGAGATAGCTAAAAACCAAAACATTAAATAAAGTCATCATGAAAAAACGATTTCTATTTACACTAATAATTTTTTTCTTTTTCTTTTCTTCTTTTTCAAATGCACAACACCTAAATGGATTCTTGTCTTATTCAACATTTTTATCGCCTGTTGATGGGCCTTATGTTGAAACATATCTTTCAATCGTTGGTAATAGTGTAAACTATATAAAACAGGAAAATGGTAAATTTCAAGGAACTATTGAAGTAACAATGATTTTTAGAAATAATGATGAAATTATTGATTTTTCAAAATACGAGATTAGTAGTCCGGAAGTTGAAGATACTTCAAATATAAATTCCAGTTTTATCGACCAACAACGATTTTTGCTGCCCAATGGCGAATATGACTTTGAAATAATTATTTCAGATAAAAATGAAGAGAAAGAACCTTACATTACAACCGAGCCTGTTATCATTGACTTTCCGGCTGATAGTGTCTCTTTATCAGACATTCAACTAATTAAATCATTCACCAAAACCGATAAAACCAACATTTTAACAAAAAGCGGTTTTGATCTTGTTCCGAATGTATATAATTTTTATCCCGCTTCGATAAATGAAATTACTTTTTATTCAGAGGTTTATAATGCCGACAAACTATTTGGAGAAAATGGCCCATACTTGGTTTCATATTTTGTTGAATCTTTTAATACTGGATCAAAAATCAGTTTTTTGCAAAAATTTAAAAGGGAAAATGCCATGCCCGTAAACGTGGTTTTTAATAAATTTGATATTTCACGATTACCAAGTGGTGATTATTCGTTAGTTGTAGAGGTTCGAGATAGGGAAAATGAGTTACATACTTCAAAAAAAATATTTTTCCAAAGAAGTAATCCCGATATTAAATTTGAAGTCGGTGATATTAGTAATGTTATCGTCCAAAATACTTTCGCTGCGAGAATAACAAATAAAGACACTCTTGCTGAATATATTAGGTCTTTAAATCCTATCGCTTCGCAATTAGATGTTACATTTGCAGAAAATCTCATGAAGGATGTTGATTTGAAAACAATGCAACAATATTTTTATAATTTTTGGTCAGAAAGAGATGAAAAAAATCCAGAAGAAGCATGGAAAAAATACGCCATTGAAGTTAGAAAAGTAAACCAGGCTTTTTCAACACAAATACAAAAGGGGTATGAAACAGACAGAGGAAGAGTGTATTTAAGGTATGGGCCTCCAAATCATATAGCTGATAGCCATCACGAACCTAGTGCATACCCTTATGAAATCTGGCATTATTATACTTTAGGAACTCAAAGAAATAAAAAGTTTGTGTTTGCAACACAAGATATTGTAACAAATAATTTTATTCTTATCCACTCTGATGCCTTAGGTGAGCTATCAAATTATAGATGGCAATATGAACTTCACAAGAGAGATTTTGAACCAAATAATCTTGATGTTTTCCAATCACCCAATCAATGGGGAAGCAAAGATAAAGACTATTTCAATAATCCGAGGTAAAAAGAGATTTTTGATTGACAATTTTTGACTGAGTCTAATCTTAAAAGTCTTACGATGAATAAAAGCATGATTTTTCTTAAAAATCAACATATTCGTGGTTTTTTATACCAAACCCAATATAATTTAATTAATTTTTTTTCATAATATGAATATTGAACGTATTTTTGCGTTTAATACACATAATATATAATTTCTAATAATATTCTATGAGTATTTTATATTGGTTTTTAAGGCTTTTTGGATATTTAATATCTCTCCTGCCTTATAAATTGATTTTTTTAATTTCTGATTTCTTGTATGTTATTGCCTATTATTTAGTTAGATACAGAAAAGCGATTGTTTTTAATAATCTTAGAAATTCTTTTCCTGAAAAAAATGAAAAAGAAATTGAAACTATTTCAAAAAAATTCTATCATAATTTATGTGATTTTATTTTTGAGTTAATCAAAGCAAACTATATTTCGTTCAATCGTTTATCAAAGACATTTAACTACACAAATATTGATCTGATAAATAAATATTACGATCAGGGAAGAAGCATTTTATATGTCGGTGGACACATACCCAACTGGGAAATTTCCGGAATGCTTTTGCCTAAACTGGTCAAACATGAAGTAAATGCTGTATATTTACCCCTTTCAAATAATATGTTTGATAGAATTATGATTAATCTAAGGTCAAGATTTGGAGTAAAGATGGTTTCTTCATCAAAGTCGTTGAGGAGATTTATTGAAAACAGAAAAAAGCTCACCCTGAATCTTATGGTTGCCGATCAATCACCTATCAAAAGCGAAATACATTATTGGACAAATTTTTTGAACCAAGATACTCCGATATTTCTCGGTGTTGAACGAATTGCTAAAAAAATGAATTATGTTGTAGTTTTTACAAGAATTCAAAGAATCAGACGTGGAAATTATGAGGTAAGTTTTATTCCCGTTACTGAAAATCCGAAAGAAACCAAGAAATTTGAAATTACCGAAAAACACACTAAATTATTAGAAGAAACAATTAAAATGTATCCTGACAACTGGTTATGGTCACATAGAAGATGGAAGCATAAAAGAGTGCAAAATTAATTATGATAAAAGTTGCTGTTGTAATATTAAACTGGAATGGGCAAAAATTTCTTGAGAAATTTTTACCTAAAGTTGTTCAATTTAGTGCCGATTTTGCATCAGTTTTTGTTGCCGACAATGCTTCAACCGACGATTCTGTTTTCTTTTTGAAGAAAAGCTTTCCCGAAGTTAAGGTGATTGAAAATTCTGAAAACGGTGGTTTTGCAAAGGGATATAATGATGCTTTATCAAAAATTGATGCTGATTATTATGTGCTTTTAAACTCAGATATTGAAGTTACTGAAAATTGGATTCAACCTGTTATCGAACTTATGGATAGCGACCCAAAGATAGCAGCTTGTCAACCCAAAATATGCTCATTTCAAGAGCCGGCAAAATTTGAATATGCCGGTGCTTCGGGTGGTTACATCGACAAACTCGGTTATCCCTTCTGCCGTGGCAGGCTTTTTCAATCAATCGAAGAAGACAAAGGACAATACGATGATATCACAGAAATATTTTGGGCAACCGGTGCTTGTATGTTTGTGAGAGCTAAAATTTTTCATGATCTCGGTGGACTCGATTCCGATTTTTTTGCTCACATGGAAGAAATTGATTTTTGTTGGAGAGCAAAAAATAATTCATATAAAATAATGGTTTGCCCTAAATCTGTTGTTTATCATGTTGGAGGTGGGACTTTACCTAAAAGTTCTTCAAGGAAAACTTATTTGAACTTCAGAAATGATTTAATTCTTTTATATAAAAATTTACCTTCAAATAGACTTTTTTATGTATTTATAATCCGTTTTATTCTTGATTATATTGCTGCAATTAAATTCCTTGTCGAAGGTGGATTAATGGATTTTGTTGCTGTTGTTCGTGCTCATTTAAGCTTTTATAAATCAATTTTGAAAAACAAAGAAAAACGACAGAGAATGAAACACATGCCTGTTACTGAAGTTTATAACGGCAGTATTGTTTTCTCCTATTTTGTTAAGCAAAAGAAATTTTTTTCACAACTGAAATTTCCAAGATAGTATTCTGATTTAATTCAATGGTAACAAAAATAATAAAACCAGAGCTTCTCGACCTCGTGATGCGAAACAACGATTACGTTATTTATTATGGTGATTCACCTCTGAAAACACTTGAGGGTAACGATTTTGTTGCTTCAAACCCTCGGATACTTCAGCATATTCTTATCGAACTTTCGTTAGCCGAAAAAATTTCTTTCAAAACAATCAATGGATATGTAATTTTTTCACTCATCACCGATTATTTGATGAAAGGAATAGATGAATTAGCCGAATCAATTGATGAAGTAATTAAAAATGATTCGTTTGTAAAATTCAAAACAGGCGAAAAAAACGGGTCACAAAGCATAAATGTTGATAGTTTTATTGGGTTTCTTGATGAAAATGACCGGCTATTGAATTTCATATTCTATGGAGTGTCGAGCATACAAAAAAGCTTCAATTTATTTTTGAAAGAATCATCGAAAAATAAAATTGATTATAGTTCAATTAATGAGCTAAGCAAAAGCATAAAAAACAGTTATCTGAAACTTACGGCTGCACAAAGAGCTATTGTAAAATTATTATGTACAACCCATGATTCGGGGATTATTTTACCCTTGCTACTTGTTCTCAGAAAAATTAATCCTTCTGAATATACTAATGCTTTGTTTGCGGTCAGAATGAATGCTTTACAACAAAAAAGCCGCCATAAAACATTTGCCGAGATAATAAAGCCTCATATCGAATGTAAATTAATAGTTCCTGATTGGAAAAACCCTTTAGAAAGTTTTAACGAGATCCATAACAAAGTTTTACAATTGGTGGAATATTTATCTTATTTCAGTCATAATGAAAAAACTCTTGGAATTCAGGAATTAATAGACACAGGTGAGGGATATAACTTGGAGTTTAAAACTTCTTTTCGCTGGGATATTCGCACCGGGAAAAAAAATCCGGCAATTGAGCACGCAAGCCTTAAAACCATTGCAGCTTTTTTAAATTCAGGAGGCGGAACACTTTTAATTGGCGTTGAAGACGATGGGAAAATTCAAGGAATCGAAATCGACAAATTCGATAATGAGGATAAATTCCTTCTTCATTTATGGAATATGATAAAATCATCAATGGGCCGAGAAGTAAGCCCAAATATCCAAACAATATTAAAAAAACTTAACGGAAAAACCGTTTGCAATGTTAAATGTCTCCGAAGCCCCAGTCCGGTATTTTTAAAACAAAAAGGATTCGACGAGGAATTTTATATTAGAATTGGGCCAAGTAGCGCCAGACTCGAAATCAGAGAAGCCCTCAAATATATTTCTGAAAGGTTTGAATAATAGATTTTAACACTGCATTGTTTTGTAAAATTTTATAAAAAATTATTAGAAAAATAATGAACTTGTTTTTGATTTTCAGTATCAGAAATTATTAGAGTTAAATTTTTGTTTTTCGTTTGGTATATTTTTCAATTGAAGTAACTTTGGCGTTTTTAAAAATTAAAAATATTACAATACACAATGATTTTGCAATGTTTTATTAAACAGCAAATTGAATATTTTTCAAAATACATCAAAAAAAAAGCATTTTTATTAAAAATGATTCATTCTAAAAATAAAACCAATGAATAAAAAACTCGGAGAAATAATTTGTACAGGTAATAAAGGAAAAGGAATTCGTTCCGATTGTTTTGTGAGCCTTGAATTAACAAAAGAAGGAGGAATTGATATTCAACTCGTAAGTAAGGTGAAAGTTCTTTTCGGAGCATCAATTATTGATTTGGCAAAAAAAATTCTTAGCTTTTTTGAGATTGAGAATGCTAAAATTATTATTGAAGATTCGGGTGCTTTGCCTTTTGTAATCGCTGCCAGAATAGAAGCTGCAATTAAAAAGTTAATAAAAACCGATAAGGAATATCTTCAGGAATTAATACCTGAAAACATGTATGATACACAGAAAGATTGTAATCGTTTTTCAAGATTATATCTGCCCGGAAATTCTCCAAGCCTGATGATAAACGCAGGGATTCATAACCCGAATGGCATTATCCTTGACCTGGAAGATTCGGTTGCTGTCGATAAAAAACATGAAGCCCGGTTTATTGTTAGAAATGCTTTGCGTCAGGTTAATTTTTACGGTGCCGAACGTATGGTAAGAATAAACCAAATACCTCAGGGTTTAGAAGATTTAGATTATTTGATTCCTCATAATGTTCACCTGCTTTTAATTCCAAAATGTGAAAGTGCTTCACAAATTGAGCAAGTAAATCAAAAAATTGACGAAATAAAGAAAGAGCATAATATCAAGAATGAAATTTGGCTTATGCCGATAGTTGAAAGTGCTCTCGGTGTGATAAAAGCTTATGAAATTGCCAATGCTGCTGAAAATGTTGTTGCAATTGCAATAGGATTAGAAGATTATACTGCTGATCTTGGAACCAGAAGAACCAACGAAGCCTCCGAATCGTTTTTTGCCCGAAGCATGCTGGTTAATGCAGCCCGAGCCGCAGGTATCCAGCCGATTGATTCTGTTTTTTCTGATGTTGGCGATATGGAAGGACTAAAACAAAATGTATTGAAATCAAAAGCTCTCGGTTTCGATGGGATGGGTTGTATTCATCCGCGTCAAATTCAAGTTATTCATGATAATTTTGCACCCGATGAAACAGAAATAACTAAAGCAAAAAAAATTGTAAATGCTTTTACGGAAGCTACTGAAAAAGGGCTTGGTGTCGTATCGCTTGGAACAAAAATGATTGACCCACCTGTCGTGAAGCGAGCACAGAATACAATAGAACTGGCAATTAGTATGGGAAAATTAGATAAGAATTGGAGAGAGGAAGATGTTGAATAGTTCTTTATTTACAAAAAACGCGTTAGGATAAATTAATTAGTTTTCATCCATAAAGTCATAAATTGAATGCTTTTGATACGAATTTTAGTAATTTTGTTTCTAAATTAAATAGAAAGGTATATGCAAGTTAAAGAGCCAATTAACGAGTTTATTGAACATTTGTATCCAAATACAGGTGAAATAATATTAGGAGATACCTTAAATCAATTAGTAAAGATTGAAGACGAAAAATTTGATTTAATAATTACTTCGCCACCTTATAATATTGGTAAAGAGTATGAAATTAAAACATCAATTGAAAAATACTTAAAACTTCAAGAAGAAGTAATTAAAGAATTAGTTAGGGTAACAAGTAAAAAGGGTAGTATTTGTTGGCAAGTTGGAAACTATGTTGAAAAGGGGGAGATATTCCCTCTTGATATTTTCTATTATCAAATTTTTAAAAATCTTGGATTAAAATTACGAAACAGGATAGTTTGGCATTTTGGTCATGGCTTACACGCAAGAAATAGATTTTCCGGTAGATATGAAACAATCTTGTGGTTTACAAAATCTGATGATTACATATTTAATTTGGATGATGTTCGTGTTCCATCAAAATACCCTGGCAAAAGACACTTTAAGGGTGAAAAAAAAGGACAAATTTCTGGAAATCCAAATGGAAAAAATCCTTCGGATATTTGGGATATAGTAGTAAAAGACTGGGAAAGTGGGCTTTGGAATATCCCAAATGTAAAGTCAAATCATCCTGAAAAAACAACTCATCCTGCTCAATTTCCTGTTGAGTTAGTGGAAAGATGTGTGCTGGCATTAACAAATAAAAATAGTTGGATATTAGATCCTTATTCTGGTGTAGGTACAACTGCAATTGCTGCGTTAAAAAATTATAGAAATTCTATTGGAATTGAAAAAGAGAAAAATTATGTTGAATTAGCAAGAGAAAGAATTGAAAAATTAAAACAAGGAAATTTAAAACTACGTCCAATTAATAAACCAATCCATCAACCAAAACCAAACGATAAAATAGCAAGAATACCTGAAGAATGGACTAATTTATAGAAAGAAGCATGAAAATAGCAAAAAAATATTCACATTTAAATGGAGAAGAATACTTAATTGTTCACCATAATAAACTTTATATAGAAATTAAGGAAATTATTAAGAACATAAATGCCAATAATTTTAGAACCAAAGTCAGTAATGAGAAAAGGAAAATTGGAAATAAACTGTTTAGCCCAAAAGAATTAAACAAAGCTTTAGATATAGAGTTTTCAAAGAAAAACTGGTCAGAAAGCAGGTATAATTACTACATTACATTAAATAGAGAATTAATGGAAAAAAGTGTTCTAATGTCTGCAAAAGAACAAAAGCAATTTCTTATTGATAATGGGGAAAAATTTCCTATTTATAGTTATAACCAAACAGACTTTGTTAAAGAAAAGCTTGCTGTTGAAGTTCAATTTGGCAAGTATTCATTTGTCGCTTATGACTTATTTGTCAAACATATGCTATTTTTTTCAGGTGGTGTAATTAATCTGGGAATTGAAATACTTCCAACAAAAAAGATGCAATCTGAAATGTCATCCGGAGTAGCTTATTATGAAGGAGAAGTTTATAATGTAATGAGACAAGGTAGAAATAATCCACCTGTTCCTTTGCTAATATTGGGTATAGAATCTTGACAATTGAATGGAAAGTATAAAAAGATTGAATAGTAATTTTAAAGAAACACTGTAGGCAAGGCAATTTTGACACACAGAAATTGATTGAAGAAATTTCTTTGTGTCTTTACATCTTAGCCTGAAAATTTAAACAAATGAAAAAATACGATAATTTAGTCAAGAATGCAGTTGGCAGAATGGTTCCGACTGAGATAAACGGCGAAAAACAAGTACCTTTTCAGGGAGTAGGAAAATTTATCCCAACAGGGAGAAAACATGCTCCGAGAATTGAATCATGCGCTAATTTTCCTACTGATGGAAATAAATTGCTTCCTAATTTGAAAGAAGCTTTAATAAAAGCGGGTTTAAAAGATGGCATGACAATATCCACCCATCACCACTTTAGGAATGGAGATTTGATTGCAAATCAAATATTTGATATTGCTCATGAATTGGGAATAAAAAATCTGAGATGGTTTCCTTCGGCATCCTTTCCTTGTCAGGAGCATTTGATAAAATATCTTGAAGACGGTACAATTCATCATATCGAAGGTAGTATGAATGGAGCTTTAGGCAGGTTTTGCTCTCAAGGCAAAATGGCTGGTTTAGGAATTCTGCGTTCACATGGAGGCAGATATCAGGCTGTTCAGGATGGTGATGTTAAAATTGATATTGCTGTAATTGCAGCACCTACAGCCGATGCATTCGGAAATGCAAACGGTGTTGAAGGATCAGCAGCTTGTGGCTTACTGGGGTTCGCTCTTGCCGATTCACAATATGCCGATAAAGTTATTGTTGTAACCGATAATCTTGTGCCTTTTCCTTGTATTCCATGGCAAATCCACGGAAATTTGGTAGATTATACTGTATTGGTTGATCAGGTAGGTATTCCCGAAAAAATTATTTCCGGCACAACACGAATCACCAAAAGCCCCGACCGTCTGTTAATTGCCGAAATGACAGCACAATTTTGCGACGAAGCAGGTATAGTAAAAGATGGATTTTCATATCAGGCCGGTGCCGGTGGAACAGCCTTATCAATAGGAATATATTTTGCAAATATTTTAAAGGAAAGAGGAATTAAAGCAAGATTTATCAGAGCAGGAAGCAATAAATATCCGGTTCAAATGCTTGAAGAAGGCCTCGTTGATTATATTCTCGACGGACAAACTTTCGATCTTGAAGGTGTGCGCTCGATGCGTGAAAACCCGGGCCACATTAACACCAGTCCATTCACAAGTTATAATTATCACGGAAAAGGAAATTTCTCAACAATGGTTGATGTTGCGATACTTGGAGCTACTGAGGTTGATATTAATTTTAACGCAAATGTAGTAACGCATTCCGATGGTTATCTTCTTCACGGTATAGGGGGTTGGCAAAATTGTCTTTTCTCAAAATGTACAATTCTTCCTATTCCTTTATTCCGGGACAGAATCCCCGTTATTAAAGATGAGGTTACAACAATCTGTGGCCCCGGTGAATTAATTGATGTTATTGTAACTGAAAGAGGCATAGCCATTAATCCACGAAGAACCGACTTAATTGAAAAATTGAAAAATTCCAGTTTGCCGATTAAAACTATAAAAGAATTAAAAGATGAAGCAGAACGAATTTGTGGAAAACCTGCAAAAGCCAATCTTAGTGATGAAATAGTTGCAGCAATAAAATGGGTTGACGGGACAATTATTGACGTAGTAAGAAAAGTAAATGAGTGAATGAGAGGTGAGAGATGAGCGAATGGGAGAATGGGAGAATGAGTAAATGAGTGAATGAGTGAATAAATAATGTTAAGCATTTAATGAATTCCACTAAAATAATAGTAGAACCAAAATAAATTTAACTTTACAGTAAAAAAGTAAAAACACGTTCGTAAAATTTGTTTACCCATGAAAGTACTAATTATTGAAGACGAGAAACCTGCAATAGAAAAGCTGGAGAATTATCTACAACGTTATGATTCGAGTATTGAAGTTGTGGGAAAAACCGAAAGTATTGAAGCCTCGGTTAAATGGTTGAAAAATACCGAAAATGAATTTGATTTAATTTTTTCGGACATTCAATTGACGGATGGATTAAGTTTTGAAATATTCGAATACGTAGAAGTTAATAAACCTATTATTTTCACAACAGCCTACAACGAATATGCAATCAGAGCTTTCAAAACAAACAGCATCGATTATTTATTAAAACCCATTACTTATAATGATTTTTATAATAGTATGCAAAAGCTCGAATCGCTTCGTGAAAATCTGCAAACCAATAAGCAAAGAATACAAATTGAAGAGCTTGGCGAAATCATTTCTCAATATCAAAAAAAATATAAATCACGTTTTTTGGTGAAAATCGGTGATCATATTCGTTCTATAACTTCTGATAAAATTTTATTATTTTTTGCTGAAGGCAGAAATGTTTTTCTTGTTTCAAACACAGGCAAGCGATTTTTTATCGAATATAAACTTGAAGAACTTGAAAGTATTCTCGACCCACAAACTTTTTTTCGTGTAAACAGGAGCTTCATTTTAAATATTAATTCAATAAAAGATGTTTTAGTTTATTCAGGTAGCCGGTTAAATATAAGCCTGATTACCGACTTTGATAAAGAAATTATTGTTAGCCGCGACAAAGTTAACCTGTTTAAAAACTGGTTTAGTGGTATTGAGTAAAGAAATTGGCGTTTTCAGGCATATGATAATTAAAACACCTTCGAGGTTTTGGAAACCTCGAAGGTGTGAATAATTTCAATTCCAATATGGTTCCATTAAAAGGGCTAAATATTATTTAGCCAGAATTTTTATTAAAGGAAAATTACAGTTTGAAATTTTTTATTATTTTTGCTAAATTAATTTATATCAAAAATTTGGATCATGAAGTGGATTGTTATAGCAATTGATTTTTCCAAATGTTCAATGCACGCACTTGAATATGCAATTGAAATAGCCAATAAAATTAAAGCAAATATTTTGATGGTTTGGGTTGATAATACGGTAAGTGCTGAGTATGTTTTTCCTGAGGAAGAATCTGAGATGCGGTTTGAAAGAAAACAACACTTTGAAAAAATTCAGGAAAAATATAAAGATAGGTTGACAGGAGGGAAATTCGATTATAAATTACGAAAAGGAAAAGTTTATTATGAGGTTGCAAAACAAGCAAAGAATGTAAAAGCTGAATTATTAATATGCGGAACACATGGTATTTCGGGTTTTGAGGAATTTTGGATTGGAAGCAATGCTTATAAAATTGTAACTCATTCTTCTTGCCCGGTAATAACGGTTAGATATGATTTTAAATTAAAATCAGTTATAAATAAAATTCTTTTGCCTATTGACGGTTCTGCTCAGACTGCAAAGAAAGTTTTTTATGCAACGAAATTCGCAAAATATTATGATTCGGAGGTTCATATTCTGGCGTTATATTCCAACTCCGTGAAAGCTATTCAACGAAGGATAGATAATAACGTAAAGATTGTGAAAAAATATCTTGAAGATAATAATATTTCATGCAAATCACATTCTCTGTTTTCTGAAAATATTACTTATGCCACTATGGATTATGCTTCAAAAAATGATATTGATTTGATTGCCATTATGACTGAACAGGAAATTACTCCATCAAGAAGCATTCTTGGAACAACTGCCCAACAGATAATTAGTAATTCAACAAGCCCTGTTTTATGTATTCACGAAAATGGAATTTGTTAGAATAAAAACTAATTTTAATGAGAATATTTTTTGTTTTAATACTTTTGATTACAGGATTTTGTTTTAATATTTTCGCACAAGACACAATTCAAGAAAATATTGAAATAATCCAGGACAACAGAATTGATTCGCTTGTTCAAATTCATATCAAATATAATGAATCACAGGATGGAATTCCAGGATTTCGTGTTCAAGTATTTTTTGATTCAGGCAATTTCTCTCATCAAAATGCAATGAAAGTGATTGAAAAATTTAATGAAAGGTATGAAGATGTACCTGCTTACATTTCATGGAAAGCTCCAAACTACAGGGTTCGTGTCGGAGATTTTCGTTCACGATTAGAAGCTGAAGGATTTCTCGCCAAAATTAAATACAGATATCCGAGTGCTTTTGTCATTCCTTCAAAAATTAATTTCCCTAAAGTGGAGTTCTGACGATAGTTTCTTTGTAAATTACACCTCTTTCTTTTAATCCATTTAATAGAAAATCAACGCATTTGTGATTTTTTCCAATAAATTCGGGGGCTGAAACCCCAACCCTTGTGTATAAACCTTCAGCAAGCATTCTAACGGCAGTTGTTGCAGTATATCCTGTGGTTCTTGCCATAGAATGGGTCTTGGTTTTTTTATCATAAGTATCGAACAAATTATATTCGTAGCTAAGTTTTTGCCCATTTTTAATACCTTGAACAATTACTTTCATAACTGTAATATCCTCTTCGCCTTCATTAAGTTTCCATTTCGGAAATAAAATTTTTGATGTAAATTCTAAAGGACTTATCATTGTTCCGTTAATTTCAATCGGTTCTTTATTAAAAAAACCTGTTTCACGCAAAACAGCCATTTTATCGATGTGGCCTTTATATCGAAGCGTTTTTTCAATCATGTTTTTAGCATTAATAGTTTTTGCTAAGCTTCTAAGTCCGTCACTATTAAACGCTTCGAGAGTTCCAATTCCACTAAAATTCAATAACTCAGGATCGGAAAGAGCCGGACGAACAATTTCAACTCCATTTTCAACATATCTTGCCGGCCGTGTATATTCCTCAATAACATCTATGGGTGAAAAGACCGCTTTGTATTCATAAGGCCATTCTCTAATTTTTGGTAAACCTCCAACGTAAATTTTTGCCGTTTCCGTAACGTCAAGAATATTATCAACATAACCAATTAAAACATTGCTCATTCCGGGTGCTACTCCAATATCTGAAATTGCAATTACATTGTTTTGCTTTGCCAAATCATCAAGTTCAAAAAGATTTTCAGGAAAAAAAGCAATATCAATAACATTTTTTTTGCTTTCGATTATTGATTTTAATGTGCTGAATCCCATAAATCCGGGAACGGCATTCACAACAATATCAAAATCCTTTACTATGTTTTTTACATTTTCAGCTTTCGATAAATCACAAACAGTTTTTGAAATAAAGAACTTTTCGTGAATACGATCAAGTGCATTTTCGTTTTTATCAACGATACTAATTTCAAAGTTTTTTGTTTTGGCAAGATCAATTGCCATCGGCCCTCCAACAAGGCCTGCTCCTAAAACTACAACTTTCATAATATTTTTTAAATTATTTTATGTTTTTTTTCTATTGATTTGAGAAACAAAAACTCCGAAAACAACAATAATTATTCCGAGAATTTTGCCATAAGTAAAATATTCCTTGAGTATAAAATATGAAAAAACTGCAGTAAAAATAGGGATTAAATTTGTAAAAATATTTGTCTTGCTGATCCCTAATTGTTTAATAGAAGTTGCATAAAATATAAATGCAAGAGACGAACATAGTACCGAAAGAAAAACAAGGGATGATATTAATTCAAAATTTGGTGTAACTTTAATAAAACTATCGAAATCAAAATAAAAAAACAAAGGAAGAAAATATATACTTCCAATAAGATTTTGATAAGTGATAATATTTACCGAGCTGTATTTTCGTGTTAATTTAACTAATAACACTACATAAACTAAAGCTGAAGCAACAGCAAGAAATAAATATAAAATCCCTTTTGGATCAGCTTTTAACGACAAATCTTTGCTAACTAACATTATAATAATTCCGAAAAAGGAAATAATTATTCCAAAAACATTTACGATAGAAAGTTTTTCTTTTACTGAAAAATAGGCAACAACAGGCGAAAACAAAGGTATTGTAGCAATTATTACCGCACTAATTGTCGATGATACATAATTAATACCATAACTTTCTAAAAGAAAATATAGAAACGGATTAAAAAGAGCAGAAATTAAAAATAGCTTATAATCTGATCTATCAATTTTTTGACTTTTATTAAATAATCTAATATAAAACATTAAAAAAATTGATGAAAAAATAATTCGAAGAGTAACAACCGTAATGGGCTGGTAATATTGCAAAACAATTTTCATCCATATAAATGCCATACCCCAAAAAAGCATTGAGGCGATCGTAATTATATATATGTAATATTTAGTGTTCTTCAAATTTGTAATTAAATGAACCATAAAATATTCAATAATTAATAACCAGTAATCAATTATTTAAATATCTTTATGGCAAAAATATTATTTTTTTTATAAAAAGGTGTAACAATTAATTTTTGTAAAGGTCATTAAAACAAAATGAATACAGAGTCTGAAAAAATATTTGAGAATATTCATCAGGAACTAATTGATGGACTTAAAGAGAGCAACAAATATGCTCAGACGAAGATTTATAAATTATATTATAAAGCCATGTATAACACAGCATTAAGAATATTGAACGATAGAACCGAAGCAGAGGATGTTATGCAGGAGTCTTTTCTTAAAGCTTTTCAAAGGATCGATAATTACAGTGGAACAGGAAGTTTTGGCTCATGGTTAAAACGCATCGTTGTTAATAATTCAATTGATGCCCTCTGCAAATCAAAATTTAATCTTTCACTCAGCGAAATTGGTGATGTTGAGTTTGATGATTCTAACGAAAACTATATTGAAATACTAAATTATAAAGTTGACGAAATAAAAAAAATGATTTTTAATCTTTCTGATAATCATCGCATGATTTTATCTTTATATCTTCTTGAAGGTTACGACCATGAAGAAATCTCACAAATATTGG
Organism: Bacteroidales bacterium; assembly: GCA_016342645.1. Classification (GTDB taxonomy): domain Bacteria; phylum Bacteroidota; class Bacteroidia; order Bacteroidales; family JAEINX01; genus JAEINX01. Next base: position 15,060 of record JAEINX010000100.1, read on the forward strand.
ATATTTCTTATAATACTTCACGAACAAGATATTCAAGAGCAAGAAAAAAATTATTGCAATTAATAGAAAATGAAAAAGTAAATGAATTGATAAATTAAAAGTACAATGTCATTATTTGAAGATAAAATAAGAAAAAATAAAAAGTTATTCGATTCTTTCGAACCGGATGAAGGCCATTTCGATAGGTTTCAACAAAAATTGAATGAAATTCACCCCGAGGAAAAAAGTATAAAGTTTTTAAGTTTAAAGACTGTATTAAAAATTGCAGCAGCAATAATAATTTTTGCTTGTACTTCAATTGTTTTAATAATAATTTCGGATAATAGTCCTAAGAAAGGAAATATTGGCCTCGCAGAAAATTCTAATGAACTTTCTAATGAATTAAATGAAATGAAAGTTTATTATGCCTCAGTAGCTGAAAAAAAAATGAACCTGATTGACAAACTTATTGAAACCGATACTTTAAGCATCGAATTCAAAGAAACTGCCGAAAGAGAACTGGA